>NZ_JBQEKA010000047.1:0-22408 GCF_052103615.1 Kerstersia sp.
TGTGACGGCTAAAGGGCTATCTGAACATGACAGCGTGAAAACGACAACGCCTCCCCTAGGGGAGGCGTTGTTTGCCTGGCGGCGTCCGGCATGTGCAATGCGTGATTGCCGTTGCCGGGGCGCCGCGCAGGACAGTGCTGATTACTTCGCGGAAGCCTGGTAAATGGATTCGATCGAAGTATCCAGCGCCTGGTTGAACTCGGCGTCGCTTTGCTGCGCGCTCAGGCCTTCGGTCAGGGCGCGGCTGAAGCTGGCGATGATGCCGGGGTTGCGTGCCAGGATGGCGTTGGCATCGGCGCGGGAATAACCGCCGGACAGGGCGACCACGCGCACGACGCGCGGATGCTTGACCAGTTCTTCATAGAAGCCATCGACGCTGGGCAGCGTGAGCTTGAGCATGACGCGGTTGTCGCCGGTCAGGGCATCCAGGCGCTTGAGGAAACCTTCCTTCAGGCGGGTTTCGATGGCAGCCTTTTCCGGAGCGTTGATCAGCACTTCCGGTTCGAGGATCGGGCACAGGCCGGCCTTCAGGATGCGCAGGCCATATTCGAATTGCTGGTCCAGCGCTTGTTCGATGCCGGCGGCATTGTTCTCGGCCACGACCGAGCGCATCTTGGTGCCGAAGATACCCTTGGCCACGGCGCGTTCCAGCAGCGCTTCCAGGTCATTCATGGGCTTCATCAGCTGCACGCCGTCAGCCTGGGCAGCCAGGCCCTTGTCCACTTTCAGGAAAGGAACGACTTGTTTCTTTTCCCAGAGGTAGGCGGCTGCGTCCTGGCCGTCGATCTGGCGGTCCATGGTGGCTTCGAACAGGATCGCGCCCAGAATGCGGCGGCCATCAAAGGCCGGGCTGGTCACGATGCGGGAACGCATGGCGTGCACGAGGTCGAACATTTCCGCTTCGTTGCTGTAGGCGGATTCCTCGACGCCATACAGGCGCAGAGCCTTGGGGGTGCTGCCGCCGCTCTGGTCGAGCGCCGCAATAAAACCGTTGCCTTGCGAGACTTTGGCCAGTTGTTCCTGGTTCACGTTGCAATCCTTATGTAATAGTGGTGAATCTGGTGATAATCGGCTCGCCCGGCCAGCGCCGCAGAGGGCGGGGATGGCCGGGCAGAATGGGTTCTGCGGCTGCCAGACGCGAGACACCACACCGGGGCATGGCGCTGGGCGCAATGCCGCAAGTTTATCGCACAACCTCCAGTTATATCGAGTTCGGCGGCGCTTTGCCGCCAGTCCGGCGCAGGCAATTGCCCGCGTGCTGTCTTGGCGCGCCAAAGCATGATAGAAAGGGGCGGGCGAGAGGGATGGGCGCACAAGGGCGTGTCCGGTTTCGCCATGGTGTGCGGTAAAAGCTCTAATACACGGGATTTTTATCTTTTGCACTGGTGTTATCCCTAGCTTTGAGATATGCCGTAAAGATAGCTGTTAGAACGACAATTTGCTGTCTTGATCCTGGCTGCTCTGGCAAACTGGGGCTAGAAGGCGGTTATCGCCGCTATTGTTTCTAATCACCACGGACACACGAATGTCCGCTGGTACCGTAGGAGAGAGATATGATCAAACGCAATGCGTTGGCAGGGCTGGCCGCAGTGGTGGCAATGGCTGCTGGTGGTGCTGTCCAGGCTGCGCCGGTGATTCTGAAGGTAGCCCACTTTTTGCCGCCGGTCTCTCCCGGGCATACCAAGTTCATCGCGCCGTGGTGTGAGAAGATCGAAGCCGAATCCAATGGCGAGCTGAAGTGCCAGATCTACCCGGCCATGCAACTGGGCGGCACCCCGGCGCAGCTGTTCAATCAGGCGCGTGATGGCGTGGCCGACATCGTCTGGACGCTGCCGGGCTATACCGCTGGCCGTTTCCCGCTGTCCGAAGTGTTCGAACTGCCGTTCCTGACCACCAAGCATGAGCCGTCGTCGCGCGCGATCTGGGATTTCGTCCAGAAGCATGCCATGAATGAGTTCCGTGGCGTGAAGCCGCTGGCGGTTTGGGTCAATGGCGCCAATCAGCTGCATCTGCGCGACAAGCAGGTGGAAAATCTTGAAGAGCTGCGTGGCCTGAAGATCCGCGCTCCGTCCCGTTTGGGTAACAAGATTCTGGCCGCGCTGGGCGCAACCCCGGTCGGCATGCCCGTGCCGCAGATGGCGGAAAGCCTCTCCAAGGGCGTGATCGACGGCGCGTTGGTGCCCTGGGAAGTGCTGCCTGCCACCAAGGCGCATGAACTGACCAAGTTCCATATGGAAACTGCCGGTGATACCGCCATGACGACCGCCACCATGGTGTTTGTCATGAACCAGCGCAAGTACGACAGCCTGACGCCGGAACAGAAGAAGGTCATCGACGATAACAGCGGCGGCGATACGTCCGCCTGGGTGGCTGCGCAGTTCGAAGCCGCTGATGCCGCTGGCCGCGAGGCTGCCATTGCGCGCGGCAACGTGGTGTACTCGCTGAGCCCCGAGCAGACGGCGCTGTGGGAACAAACCACGCAGCCCGTTATCACCGAGTGGATCAAGGAAGTGTCCAGCAAGGGTGTGGACGGCGCAGCACTGGTTCAAGAAGCGCGCGACCTCGTGAAGCAGTACTCCTCGGCCCAGCAGTAAGCGGGTGGGGCAGCCTGGGACAGGCAGGCTGCCTTCCTGATGAAAAGGGCCGCACAACGGCCCTTTTCACGTTCTTGGCATATCCATTGCCTATTCTGCATGATGCTGCCGCCAGATGCCCTGGCCCGCTAGGCGGGCCATGAATGTCAGGCGTGCCGCAGAACGTCTTTGTAACCTGGAGTATCAAAAATGTCCGAACCATTGCCGCGGCCAGACGCCGTGGCATCTAGCGCGTGGGGCAAGGCCCTGGAACAGGCGTGCGCATTTCTCGCCGTTCTCGGCGGTTTGCTGTTCTTGTGTGAAGCGCTGATGTCCGTGGCCAGTGTGCTGGGCCGTATTTTTCTCTCGACCCCGATTTCTGGCGACTATGAGCTGGTGCAATTGATGTCGGCCATGGGGATTGCCATGTGCCTGCCCTATTGCCAGATCAAGCGTGGCCACGTATTTGTCGATTTCTTTACGCTCTGGGCGCCCGCTGCGCTGAAGCGCTATCTGGATGCGCTGGCGTCGCTGATTCTGGCGGCATGCGCGTTCCTGCTGGCCTGGCGCTGCTGGGAAGGGATGGTGGAAATGCACGAGTACGGTGAGACCACCATGGTGATTTCCATGCCGGTATGGTGGGGCTATGTGCCCTTGATGCCGTCTTTTGTCTTGTTTGGCCTGGCGGCCCTGATGGCTGTCGTGCAGGATCTGAAGCCTGCGGACAATGAACGCGAGGTGCAGGCATGAGCGGTACTACCATAGGCATCATCATCGGATTGCTGATGATGCTGTTTCTGGCGATGCGCATGCATATCGGCATCGCCATGTTCGTGGCCGGCGGCCTGGGCTACTGGTGGATTTCGGGCTGGGATCCCTTGATGGCGCATCTTAAGCACGCGCCTTTCGGCCGTTTTTCGGTGTACGACCTGTCGGTGGTGCCGCTGTTCCTGCTGATGGGGCAGTTCGCGACGCAAGGCGGGCTGTCGCAGGCGCTGTTCCGTGCGGGCAGCGCGTTCCTGGGGCACAGGCGCGGCGGGATGGCGATGGCGGGGATTGCTTCCTGCGCTGGTTTTGGCGCCATCTGCGGTTCCTCGCTGGCAACGGCCGCCACCATGTCGCACGTCGTGCTGCCGGAATTGCGCCGCTACCAATACAAGCCTGGCCTGGCCAGTGCTTCGCTGGCTGTCGGCGGTACTCTGGGGATGCTGATTCCTCCGTCGGTACCCATGGTGATCTACGCGATTCTGTCGGAACAGAATATCGCCAAGGTGTTCATGGCCGCGTTCCTGCCTTCAGTGCTGGCAGTGCTGGGCTATATGCTGGTTGTTGCGCTGATCTGCTGGCGCGACCCTGATGCCAGCGGCCCGCCGCTGCCGCGTCAGAGCTGGCTCATGCGTCTGCGCACGCTGGGGGCGACCTGGCCGGTGATGGCGATTTTCATTGTGGTGCTCGGTGGTATTTACGGCGGTTTCTTTACGCCGACTGAGGCTGCTGCCATCGGCGCTGTGGCCGCGGGGATCGCTGCCTGGATGGCGGGCGGGCTGGCCAATGGCGCCTTGCTGCGCTGCATTCTGGGCACGGCTCAGGGCACCGGGATGATGTTCCTGATCCTGCTGGGCGCCGATATGCTCAATGCCTTCCTGGCTGTGAGCCAGGTGCCGGTGGAATTCGCCACCTGGGTGCAGGGGCTGGGCCTGGATCCCTTTACCGTGCTGGCTGCGATTATTGTCATCTACATCCTGCTGGGATGCGTGATGGACAGCCTGTCGATGATTCTGCTGACGATCCCCATCTTCCTGCCCATCATCACGGGCCTGGATTTCTGGGGTCTGACGCCGGATGAAAAGGCCATCTGGTTTGGTGTGCTGGCGCTGGTGGTGATGGAGATTGGCCTGATTACGCCGCCAGTGGGGATGAATGTCTTCATCATCCACAGCATGGCCAAGGACATTTCTCCGGGCACGATTTTCCGGGGCGTGGTGCCGTTCCTGGCGTCGGATATGGTGCGCATTGTCTTGCTGGTGCTGTTCCCGGTGCTGTCGCTGGGCATGTTGCGCTGGCTGGGTTAGCCGGGCTCATTGCGTCTGGCCGCCGCTTCCTCGTCTGCACGGGGAGGGGCGGCCTGCCAGCCGGCCCCCAGGGCTTTATACAGGGCAATAACGCCCAGGACTTCTTCCAGCTGGCTAAGCGCCAGCTCGTCTCTTGCCTGGTTGAGCGCGCGCTGCGCAACGAGTACGGGCAGGTAGGCACTGAGCCCCCGTTCGTAGCGTTGGGCAGATTGTTCCAGGGCCAGTTGGCTGGTAGCCACGGCCTGGGTCAGGAATACCTGGCGCTGGCGCTCACTCGTCCATGCCGTTAAGGCGTTCTCCACGTCGCGAAGCGCCAATCGCACATCCCGTTCGTAGATCAGTTTTGCCGCGTCGGCGTTCGCTTGCGCCGCCGTCACTGCGGCGCGGGCGCGTCCGCCGTCATAGAGCGATTGGCTGCCCTGCAGGCCGGCGGACCAGGCCAGGCTGGCACCCGAGAAAAGACTGTGAATGACGCTGGCCGTGGTGCCTATGCCCAAGGGAATGCGGAAGGCCGGAAAGCGTTCCGCTTCGGCGACGCCGATCTGGGCGCTGGCGGCGGCCAGGCGCCGTTCGTCCGCCCGCAGATCCGGGCGTTGGCGTATGACTTCGGAAGGCAGGGAAAGCGGCAAGCCGGCTGGCCTGAGCAGCGTTGGGGCAGGCTGGCCCAAGGCATCGTGGCTGTCACCCGGAAAGCCGCCAGCCAAGGTACCGATGGCATGGCTGAAGCGGGCAATATCCGCCTCCAGCAAGGGGGGCAGCGCCGCCGCGGTTTCACGTTCGGCGCGTGCCTGCATGACATCGGCCTGGGAACCCAGGCCATGCTGGTACCTCTGTTCGGCCAGACGCTCGGCACCGGCGAGGGCGCGAAGGTTGTCATGCGCAATCTCCAGGCGTTGCTGCGCCGCGCGCAGGGCGGCGTAATGGGAAACCAGTTCAGCAAGCAGGCTGACCTGCAAGGCATGATTGTCTTCGGCCAGCGCTTCTATGCCCGCGTCAGCAGCTTCTATGGCCCGGCGTGTGCCGCCGAAGAGATCCAGTTCCCAGCTGGCATCGGCACCAAGATGCCAGGCGCGTGACTCCCCGCCGGCTTGCGGGCTCAGCGCTTTGCTGCTGCGCAAGGTCTCTGCTGAGCCGCTGATAGAAACCGCAGGGCCGGATGCGGCAGCGATCTGCACCCGTTCAGCGCGTGCCTGCCGCAGCCGCGCCAGCGCAATCGCGAGATTCTGATTGTGCTGCAAGGTCTGATCGACCAAGCGGTCAAGCATGGGGTCGCGGAAGGATTGCCACCACAGGCGCAGGCCGTCCGGATCGGCGTTCAGCTGGCTTGCCTGGGCCGTGACCCAGTTTTCAGGAACCGGCATCAAGGGGCTTTGATAGTCCGGGCCTGCTGTCATGCAGCCAGACAGGCTGGCAACGAGCGCGAGCCTCATGAATATGCCGCAACGGCGCGGCAGCGTGTGCTTGGGGGAGACGGGCATGGCTTCCTCTTACATCCAGCGTTGCAGCAGTGATGAGAGCCAGCCCTGAGGGGCGGGCTCGCCTGCCGATGTCGCGACTTCGATGCTGCCTGTCATGCCAGCCGCCAGGATGATGTCATGCGGGAGCGGATCGAACTCCACCTGAACCGGGATGCGCTGCGCCAGGCGCACCCAACTGAAACTTGGCTCCACACTCGGCAAGCCCTGGGAGCCGGCCTGCTGGTTAGTGTCGGTAATCCCTCTGCCTATGCTGGCGACACGGCCAGGGATGATCTTGTCAAAGCCCATCAAGCGGATACGGGCGGCGGCGCCGGGCTGAATCCCATGCAATTTTGTTTCCTCGAAATAGCCAGTCATCCTGAAACTGTTGGCGTCTATCAGCGCGATATTTGGCTGCCCGGCCGGTGCGTAGTCTCCCTTGTTCAATTGCAGATGTGTCACATAGCCATCCACCGGGGCGCGCAAGGTGGTGCGCGTCAAATCGAGTTTGGCCTTGTCCACATCGACCTGCGCGCTGCGTTGTTCAGCCTGGGCCGTGGCGACCGCCTGCCGGGCGCGCTGAATGTCTTCGGCAGGCACCAGCTGCTCCATGCCTTGGCGCCGCTTGGCATCCGCGGATTTCTGGCGCAGCGTGGCGCTGGCCGCGGCCAGCCGGGCTTGCGCTTGCGCCAATGCCAGCGCGTAGCTGGCTGAGTCGATGCGGTAGAGCACTTCCCCTTGTTTCACATACTGATCTTCTGTGACCGCGACCTCCGCCACGCTGCCGGATACCTCTGGCGCGATGCGGACGATGTGGGCGTTGACGCGGCCATCGCGCGTCCAGGGGGCCAGAACATAGGCATGCCAAAGCGTGCCGACTAGCCATGCTGCGGCTATCACAATCACTAAGGTCAGCCCTGCCCGCAGGAGCGGCCTGACTGGGAATGAAGTTTTAGACATAGAGAATCAACACGGAAACAAGGCAGAGAGAGAGGGCGAATTCGAACAGGCCGGGATGCCAGGCCCAGCGCAAGATACCGCTGCGCGCCAGCAAGAAGCGAATGCCCAAATAGACCGGCAGCGTGACGCACGCATAGATAAAGAATGGCGGCAGATAAATACCGGCCAATGAAAACTCACTGAGCATTGGCGTGGCCTCCTGGGTGTTTTGAAAAGTAGTCCGCGTGGTGTTCCAGCAGCGCGGCAATATCAAGCAGGACGGCAGCGAACTGCCGTGTTTCTGCGCTGGCGGCCCCCTGGGCGGTTGCCAGCCGGGCCAAGGATCTGGCCGCGCGGCGCGCATGCTTAGCCGCCAGCCGGGGCTGGCTGGCGCGATGCCGGATGCGGCGAAACGCATGGGCCAGCAACTGATGCAGCGCGGAATTCAGGGGCGCTTGCCGCAAGCCTTTGCGCACGCGCAGAATCTCACGGCCCAAGTGCATGCTGGCCAAGGCATGGGAAATCTCGCGCTCCATCAATGCTGGCTGGGTCTTGAGCAAGGCGCCGAGTTGTGCCGTGCGGTGCTGTTGATGCCATCGCCACGCGTTTGTTTCAGTCCGCACGCTGGTGAAGGTGTTGAGCGCTTCATCGCGTATCACGCGGCTCAGCCGTGCCGCATCGCGGGACAGGTTGCGCGGCAGGATGATTCTGAAGCCCAGCAGCGTCAAGAAGGTTGCCAGTATCCAGGCCACCGAACCATTGAGAAACAGCGCCAAGTCATAGCGCATCGGATTGTCCGGCGCCGCCAATGTGGTGAACGCAACGAGATAGGCAACGCCTGCCAAGGCATAACGAGGCAGGGTGGTGGCGTAAATCGCGGGTAACCAGAACAGGCACAGGGTTAGCAGCAGTAAGGGCAGCCCTGAGACATGAGGCAGAACGATGAACGCGCAGAGAAAGGCCATCACAACGGCAACTGCCGTTCCTTTGATGAATTCGACAGCGCCGAGCGCAGGGTTGGGGGCGGTGGACAGCAGCGCGCATGCGGCTGCCAAACCTGCCAGCATCATGGCGCCGTGCGGCCATCCCGTTGCGATCCAGAATGCGCCGCCAAGCACGACTGTCAGTAAAGCGCGCAAGCCGTTCTGAAGCGCGGCCGACGTGTCACGATAAAACGGTACGGAGCCCGGCGTCACGGCGGGGCGGGGGGTATGGAAACGCTCTATGCCCTTTAAGGCTTCCAGGTAATCGTCCAACTGTTCGGTCAGGCGCTCGCCTGCGATGATCAGCCTGGCATGCTCCATGTCATTTTCCAGCGCAGCCGTGGCAAGCAGGTGCCTCAATTGCGCGCGCAGATCGTGCAAGGTCTGCGCGGCGCGCGCCCGTCCCTCGGGGCCCGATTCACTGGCCAGGGCCTGATGGGCCTGTTGCCAGGCCTGCTCCCAGGCCAGTTGCAGCGATTTCAAGGCCTGGAGGCTGGCGCTGCTTTCCTGCATGGGGGGCGTGCCGCCTGCCAGCGCGGAAAACAGGGAGGCCATGGTTTGCCGCACCGTGCCGGCCCGTAAGGCCAGGTCCGCGGACTCGGCTTTTCCTAGCGCCAGCAGGTCGTCCACCCCATAGATTTCCGTCATGAGTTTGCGCCGTTTTTGCTCCAGAGGCTTGCCCCCTGGCACGCCGCGGGCGTGAATCGCCTGATGGCTGGCTGAGAGAATCTCTGCCGTTGTGATGGCCAGATGCTTGAGCTGAAGCGCCAGCCGGCTGCGCACGCTTTGAGCGCTGAAAAGGGCTGACACGACGGCCAGGCACACCACGCCTATCAGCACGGATGCGCCGCGCCCCATGACTTGATCAAAGGTAAGTTCCGGGTGCTGCATGGCGCCATAGGCGGCCAGGCCCACGGTGTATCCGGCCAGCGTGGCGCCATAGGCGCGAAAGTGACGCAGCAGCGTCATGCCCGCGACGCAGAGACCCAGCCAGAGCCCGAACCCCAGCAAGAACAGCCAAGGCATCTGCCCAAAGGCGCTCATCAGAACAAAGGCTGCCAACATACCGGCCAAGGTGCCCAGGACCCGCCAGGTGCCTTTGCCTATGACGTTGCCCTGCACCGGATTGATGACCAGCAGCACGCTGGAGGCGGCTGAGTACGGCGCGTGCAGATCCAGCAAATAAGCGGCAACGAGCGCCAGGCAAGCCGCAAGCAGGGAACGCATGACGTAAGCCGCGCGCGGGGTGCCAAGGTCGAGATAGGGCAAGCCATGCATGAGCCATCCCCAGCGCTGGGGATGGCGGCCAGGATGCATGGCGGGGGATGCCGGCGGCACCTTCGCGGAACGCACAATAGAGCCTTTATTCAGTGTGACGACGTCTCACTGTAGGCAGCCCGAATCATTCCGAAAAGTGAATTTACTGCATGCGCATGCATGCAGTAAACACACTGGTCAGCCGCTAGCGCCGGGGTTTTGACGGTGGGGCCGCCGGCATTTCATCCCGATTGCAGAGCGCATGGATGGTATTGCGCAGCCATTGATGCGCCGGGTCGCTATCCAGGCGCGGGTGCCAAGCTTGTGTCAGCAGGGCGGTTTCCAGCGGTGCTGGCAGTTCAAACAAACGAATGCCCAAACCAGACGCCAGCGCGCTATTGGCAAGATGTCTCGGCAAGGGCAGCAGCAAGTCCGAATCCAGTAGCGCAAACAAGGCGGTATAGGGGCTGGGGACAACCAAAGCAACGTGCCGGCGCAACCCTTGCGCTTCCAGGGCAGCATCTATCGGCGCAATCGCTTTCCCCCGCCGTGACACATTGATGTGTTCCCAGCGGGTGAGGCGTTCAGGGGTAATGACATCATCAAAAATCGGATGCTGGGTTCGTGCAACGCCCACGAAGGTGGTGGTGAACAGGGATTGCACACGAATCTCTGGTGTCAGCTTTTTCGACGCGCTGATAAACAGATCAATGCGGCCATTGCGCAGCGCTTCCTCGTCCACATCATCCGCCTCTGGCGAGAAGCGCAGCATCGCCCGCGGCATTTCCTTGGCCATGGCGGCCAGCAAGTGGCCTAAATGGATGCTCACGAACTCATCCGTGGCGCGGACGTTGAAGCTTCTTTCAAGCGACTTGAGGTCGATATCGGTATCGGCGGTGAACATCTGTGTCGCCTGCGCGACTGTCATGCGCACCTGTTCGCGCAAGGCGAGCGCCTTGGGCGTGGGCATGAGCTTGCGGCCAACCTGGACAAACACCGGGTCACCGAGCGCTTCCCGGATCCGGCCCAAGGTGCGGCTCATGGCCGGCGGGCTCAAATTCATGCGGCGCGCAGCGCCGATGACGCTGCCTTCATCCAGGAGCGCATCCAGCGCCACTAGCAAGTTGAGATCAGGGCGCGCCATGGTGGTCCTCAAATCATGAATCAAACTGCAATCATATTTCAGATGCACAGGCGCATCAGGCGTTGCGGGCTGCTTGCGGACTGCTTGCGCGGCCACGGGCGTATTGCTATCCCGTCCTAGCCATCCCGTCCCGGCCATCCCGGCGGAAACGCCGCGAGAGGCCAGCGCCGCCCAGACTTGTGTTTCCTTTTTGGGGCAATAAAAAAAGGCCACCGCCAGCGCGGTGACCTTTTTGTCGGAACGAACGTGGGGCGCCGGCCGAGGCGTGCCGGCCCGGCGTTATCAGTCGTTCAGTTCGTCGTCGTCATCCAGATCATCTTCCTCGTCCTGTTCCAGGGCGTCGTAGCCCTTCCAGGTGATGCGCCAGGCATCATCTTCGGGAAGACCGGTCTCATCGATCTTGCGCGCCAGACCGGCATCTTCAAGCAGATCCAGGTGCAGCAGGATGCGCTCCAGGTCTTCGCCGCCTTCTTCCTGGAGAAGCGCGGTGAGCTCATTGGCGGTCAGGGTGGCGGAATCCGCATCGCGGAAAGCGCCCAGGAGAGTAACGATCAAATCGAAATCGCGTTGCATGGCTGGCCTCGTTGGCTGGTAGTGAAGACTCACGATAGCAGAGTCAGCCTGTCAATGACATGACCAGAACGCAAACAAATTTGCCTGGCGGCAGGCATGGGTGCGGCAGGCCGATAGCGGTTAAGCTGTCGATCTTTGCCTAGCGTACGGAAATCGGTCATGACAGCCATGAGTAAACGGGACTATCAAATATTGGAAGGCACGGTGGTGGCCAGTGTGGGCGACAGCGTGACTTTGTCCAATGGTGCCCAGTCACATACCTTTACGGTGGCGCTGGCGGTGGCCGAACAGATGGAGCCTGGGCATACCGTGAGGCTGTTGAGCGATGCGCGGCACGATATCGTGCGCATTTACGACGCCACGGACGGGCGCATGCTGTACGAGAAAGGCGGGCAGACCACACGTGCCGCGGCTGGCGCGCTGGCGGTACAGACCGGCGTTATGTGCGCCATCCCGTTTCTGGGGCAGGTCATAGCGGTCCTGCTGATTCTGCCCATGCTGATCGGCCGGGCCCTGGGCTATGACGCGGATAATGCCCGTTTCATCATCCGCACGGCTGCCTTTACCTTTGCCATCTATTTCTCGCTGTCGCTGGCAGCCCTGATCCTGGGCAACTGGTGGCTGGCTTTGCTGGGCCCGTTTGTCGTGGTGATTGCGGGCATGCGCCTCATCCTGCTGCGTGAGCATGCCTTGATGCAGTCGCTGAATGAGCGCATTCGCCAGCCTGTGCCTGCCTGAGGGCGCAAGCATAGCTAAAAAGGGAGAAATTGCTTTTTTTGACAGCGGTTGGCAGCCTGATCACATCATATGCCGATAAGATGTTTCGTGAATTTCCGTTTCCCAACCCGATAGGAGTCCAGTCATGGGTCTGCTGAGTTTTATCAAAGACGTGGGTGAAAAGATTTTTGGCGGTAGCGCTGCCGAAGCGGCGCAGCCGGAAGAGCTGAAGAAAGAGCTGGACAAGCTGGGTCTGGGCGCCGAAGGCCTGGACATCAAGGTGGACGGCGACAAGATCACGGTTCAGGGCAAAGCCTCTTCCACTGAGGAAGCCGAGAAAATTGCGCTGGCATTGGGCAACACGCTGGGCGTGGCCGCCGTGGATAACCAGCTGCAGGTGGATCAGCCTGCTGCGCAAGCTGTGTTCTACACGGTTCAGAAGGGCGACACGCTCTGGAAAATTGCCGAGACTCAGTACGGCAAGAGCAAAGGCGCGAAATACACGGTGATCTTCGAAGCCAATAAGCCGATGCTGACCCATCCGGACAAGATTTATCCGGGCCAGGTGCTGCGCATTCCCGCCCTGGAGGCGTAAGACGCTGACGCGCTGACGGCGTTCGCTGCCGGGCCGCATGCCCGGCGGAAAAACAGGATATCCGCCCGGATATCCTGTTTTTTTATGTCTGGCGCTGACCGGGCAGGGCGTGCTTCGTGGCGGCCGCGTCAGGCGCGCCGGGCGCGGCAGGGGATTTGGCCGGCGCGTGTTCAGCAGCTTTTGCTCATTAGGGCGTTTTTTATTTCTGTCCGGGGCTAAAATGGAAGATTCCCGCCGCGCTTTGGCCCGGCAATCATTTCTGACTTTTTCGCTACGGCGTTCCTGGCTATGAAAAAAATCTCTGCTGTTCTTCTGGTGTCCGCTGCAGTTCTGGCCGCTTGCGGCAAGAAAGACGATCCCGCGCCTGCCGCGGCTGCGGCTGCGCCGGTCATTCCGGCCAAGATTGTGGTGGGCCTGGATGACAACTTCCCGCCCATGGGTTTCCGCGACGACAAAAATGAGCTGGTCGGCTTTGATATCGACATGGCCCGCGAAGCCGCCAAGCGCCTGGGTTCGGAAGTCGAGTTCAAGTCCATCGACTGGGGCTCCAAGGAAGCAGAGCTCAATGGCAAGCGCGTGGACGTGCTGTGGAATGGCCTGACCATTACCGACGAGCGCCGCAAGAATATCGGCTTCACCGAGCCGTACATGGAAAACCACCAGATCATCATCGTGACCCAGGCGTCGCCGGTTCAGTCCAAGACTGACCTGGCTGGCCGCGTGGTGGGCGCGCAGGAAGGCAGCAGCGCGGTGGATGCCATCAAGAAGGAAGAAGAAGTTGCCGCCAGCTTCAAGGACCTGAAGACCTTTGGCGATAACATCACCGCCTTGATGGATCTGGGAACGGGCCGTCTGGACGCTGTGGTGGTCGATGAAGTCGTGGGCCGCTACTACGTCAGCAAGCGTCCGGAAGAGTTCCGCGTGCTGGAAGACCACTTCGGTACGGAAGAGTACGGCGTGGGCGTGCGCAAGGACGACACCGAGCTGCTGAAGAAGCTCGACGAGTCGCTGAATGCCATGAAGAAGGACGGTTCGGCCGCGACCATCTCCAATAAGTGGTTCGGCGCCGATATCATCAAATAAAATACGGCCCTTCTGAATCAAAGACCAAGGCCCTAGCCGGCCATCCGCCAGGGGCCGGCCCCCGTTCGCGCGGTGGCCGGCCCCTGTGGCTGGAAAACCGGCATGGATTATGTTTTTTCCTTGCTTGGGCCGATGGCGCAAGGCGCCCAGGTAACGCTCAAGCTTTTCTTTATTACGCTGATACTGGCAGTGCCTTTGGGTCTGGCGCTGGCGCTGGCGCGCATCTCCCGGTTTCAGGCGCTCAACTGGCTGGTCAATGGCTTTATCTGGCTGATGCGGGGCACCCCGCTGATGCTGCAATTGCTGTTCATCTATTTTGCCTTGCCGTATGTCCCTGTCATTGGCGTCAGGCTGGACGATTTCCCTGCCGCAGTGGTGGCTTTCACCCTGAATTACGCGGCTTATTTCGCTGAAATTTTCCGCGCCGGCATTCAGTCCATCGACCGCGGGCAGTACGAAGGCGCGAAAGTGCTGGGCATGAATTATGTGCAGACCATGCGGCGCATTGTGCTGCCGCAGATGGTGCAGCGCATTTTGCCGCCCATGAGTAACGAGACCATCACGCTGATCAAGGATACGGCGCTGATTTATGTGCTGGCGCTGAATGAAGTGCTGCGTGTGGCCAGAGGCTTTGTGCAGCGGGACTTCACCAGCACGCCGTTCATTGTCGCGGCGGTGTTCTATCTGACCATGACCTTGTTGCTGACCTGGATTTTCCAGCGCCTGGAGAAGCATTATGCCAAGTATGACACCTGAGGCGCCGCTGGCAGCCGGCGCGCGCCATGTCATGATCGAAGCCCGTGGCGTGGGCAAATCCTTCGGGGCGACCCGGGTGCTGCGCGATGTCTCGCTGAAGCTGGGCAAAGGCGAAGTGGTGGCGGTGATCGGCCCCTCCGGTTCGGGCAAGAGCACTTTTCTGCGCTGCCTGAACCACCTGGAAACGATTGATGAAGGCAGCATCAGCGTCGAGGGCGAGACGCTCGCGGCCGCAGGCAGCGATGGCCGCAGCCGTTATGCGCCGGATGCCGATGTGCGGCGCCTGTGCCGCAAGATGGGCATGGTGTTTCAGTCCTTCAACCTGTTCCCGCATATGACGGTGTTGCAGAACATCATCGAAGCGCCGGTGACGGTCAAAGGCATGAAGGCGGATGCCGCCATCCCGCTGGCGGAGGAATTGCTGCGCAAAGTCGGGCTGCTGAATAAGCGCGATAACTATCCCTCGCGTTTGTCTGGCGGCCAGAAACAGCGTGTGGCGATCGCCAGGGCCTTGGCGATGGAGCCGGAAATCATGCTGTTCGATGAGCCGACTTCGGCGCTGGACCCCGAGCTGACTGTCGAAGTATTGCGCACCATGCGCCAGCTGGCCGAAGAGCATATGACCATGCTGGTGGTCACCCATGAAATGGGTTTTGCGCGTGAAGTGGCGCAGCGCGTGGTGTTCATGGACCAGGGGCAGATTGTGGAAGAGGCGCCCTCCGCTGAGTTCTTTGATGCGCCGCGTCACGAACGGGCGCGGGCTTTTCTGGGCCGCATGCTGTAAACCGCAGGGGGCGGTTCGTCTTGCGCTGTCCCGGCGCCGGGACAGCGTTGCCGCGCCTCTCGGCACAGGCTGACGCACAGGCATACAATCAGCCCGTTGCCCGCTGCCGCTCCTGGCGGCGGGATGCTGACTAGGCGAGACATGCGTACCCTGTATCCGGAAATTGAAGCTTTTGATCATGGCCGTCTGCGTGTGGACGACCGGCATGAACTGTATTACGAGCAATGCGGCAACCCCCACGGCTTGCCGGTCGTGATACTGCATGGCGGCCCCGGCGGCGGCTGCAATGCCGATATGCGCCGCTTCCATGACCCGGCACGCTATCGCATCGTGTTGTTTGACCAGCGGGGCTGCGGCCGCTCCACGCCGCATGCCGACCTGACGGATAACACCACCTGGCATCTGGTCGAAGATATCGAAACCCTGCGCCGCCATCTCGGGATCGAACGCTGGCAGGTCTTTGGCGGCAGCTGGGGATCGACGCTGGCGCTGGCCTATGCCGAGCGCTATCCGGAGCGGGTCTTGCATCTGGTGCTGCGCGGCATTTTCCTGGTGCGCCGCTGGGAACTGGAGTGGTTCTACCAGGAGGGCGCCAGCCATTTGTTCCCGGATACCTGGGAAGGCTTCCGCGATGCCATTCCGCCCGAAGAACGCAGCGACATGATTGCGGCTTATCACCGCCGCCTGAATGGCAGCGATGAGCAGGCGCGTTTGGCTGCGGCAAGAGCCTGGAGCGCCTGGGAAGGATCGACGAGCCGCCTGGAAATGGATCCCAAGGCTATCGCCGGGCACGAGGAAGAAATCTTTGCCCTGGCGTTTGCCAGCATAGAGAACCACTATTTCTTCAATGGCGGCTTTTTTGAGGAAGAGGGTCAGTTGCTGCGGGATGCGCATCGTCTGGCCGGTATTCCGGGCGTCATCGTGCATGGCCGCTATGACATGATCTGCCCCTTGGCCAATGCCTGGGATTTGCACAAGGTCTGGCCGCAGGCCCGCCTGCATATTTCTCCCTTGGCGGGCCATGCTGCGTCGGAAGCGCAGAATGTCGATGCCCTGGTGCGGGCGACTGACGGCTTCGCGGGCTGAACCCGCCGCTGGGGCGGGGGCGCGTGTCTTGCGCGGGTGAGCGCGGACAGGCCCTTGCATCCCAGGGAAATGTGTTTATATGTTCGCCGGGATTTACAGCGGGCGGTAGCCTTTTACAATGGCCAGGCCCGTTCCCGCTATCGCCCGCACCCAGCGTGCGGCGGGCTGCGCCGGGCCCAGCCCTGGCGGCTTGGCCTGCGCGGCCCCTGGCAGTTGGCGCCGCGCCCTGGGCTGGCGCCGGGCGGCACGCCGCCGCAGCCGTGCGAGGGAGCGGTCGAGACTCGTATAACCGCTTTTCTGGAGACGTTCATGACTGCATCGAAGGGATATTCGGGCAAGCGCCCGCTGGGCCGTTCTGGCCTGGAAATTGCGCCGCTGGTGTTTGGCGGCAATGTATTTGGCTGGACCGTCGATGAAAAGCGTTCCTTTGAGTTGCTGGATCGTTTTTTCGATGCCGGTTTCAACGCGATTGATACGGCGGATGTCTATTCGTCCTGGGTGCCTGGCAATCAGGGCGGCGAGTCGGAAGCCATTATCGGCAAATGGTTCAAGGCTTCGCCTGCGCGGCGTGCCCAGGCGGTGCTGATTACCAAGGTGGGTTGGCCGACTGCCCCGGATGGCGGCGGCTTGAAGGCCGATTACATTATGCGGGCCGTGGAAAACTCTTTGCGCCGTTTGCAGACCGACTATATCGACCTGTATTTCAGCCACCATCCTGATGCGCAGACGCCCGTGGAAGAAACGCTGCGCGCCCATGAAAAGCTGCTGCAGCAAGGCAAGGTGCGCGCCATTGGCGCTTCCAATTACGATGCGGCGCAGCTGCGGGAAGCGCTGTCGGTGTCCGAGCGTGAAAACCTGCCGCGCTACGATGTGCTGCAGCCCGAGTACAACCTGTATGACCGTGCTGGTTTCGAAGGCGCGCTGCGGGCCTTGGCCCGCGACGAAGGCCTGGGTGTCATTACCTATTTCAGCCTGGCGTCCGGCTTTCTGTCAGGCAAATACCGCAGTCTGGACGACCTGGGCCAGAGCGCGCGCGGCAGCCGGGTGGAAAAGTATCTGAATCCGCGAGGCTTGCGCATTCTGGATGCTCTGGACCAGGTGGCGCAGCGGCATCAGGCCAAGCCGGCGGAAGTCGCGCTGGCATGGCTGATCGGCTGCGAAAGCGTGACGGCGCCGATTGCCAGCGCCACGCGTCTGGATCAACTGGAAAGCCTGCTGAAAGCCACCACCTTGCGCCTGGCGGCGGAAGATTACGCCGTGCTGGACCAGGCCAGCGTCGCTTCGGCTTCTTGAACGCCCAGTAAATGGGCAGCCAGCTGGCCGGCATGCCGCGATAGCGGCTCGCCGGCTCTGGCGCACAGCACCAGCGTGCGCTGCGCCCAAGAATCGCTCAGGCGGATGTGGCGGATACCGCAGGAGCGGGCGCAGCGCTGCGCCGTGATTTTGGGTACCACGGCGATACCGGCGCCGCTGCCTACCATGCGGCACACGGCCTCGAAGCTGCGGGCCCGGATGCGATAGGCGGGCAGGTCGCCATGCTGCCGGCGCGCATGCTGGGCAATATGCTGTTGCAAGGCGCTGTCGTTGTCCAGGCCGACGAAATCCATGCCGGCCACGGCATCGAAACTGATCTGCCGCTGCGCCGCCAGCGCATGGCCGGGCGGAACGATCAGGACCAGCGCATCATGCCGGAAGGCGATATGGCGCAAGCCGCTCAGGTCGGCGCTATCGGATGCGATCCCCAATTCACAGCTGCCCCGCCGCAGACCGTCCACCACTTCGTGGCTGGCGCGCTCCTCGATATCAATGGAAATTCCAGGGTATTGGTGCAGAAAACTGCCCAGCAAACCCGGCAGGTATTCGCTGAAGGCAGCGCCATTGCTGCGCATGCGCACCAGTCCCTTGAGGCCCTGGCCATATTGCCGCAATTCGCCCTGCATCAGCGCCAATTGTTGCGTCATGAGGCGGGCGTGATGCAACAGCGTTTGCCCGGCTGGCGTCGGCGTGACGCCGCGGCGGCCGCGCCGCAGCAAGGCGACGCCCAGCGTGGTTTCCATGCCCCGCACGCGTTCGCTGGCGGATGCCAGGGTCATATGCGCATGCGCGGCCCCGGCGGTAATGGTGCCACTTTCGCAGATATGCTGGAAGAGGCGCAAATCAGTCAGGTCAAAACGCATGGCGGGCTTCCGGAATCGGGCGGGTGATTGAGGGTAATGCCTGAGGCTAGGCTGTGGCTATGTTTGGCGCCAAGTTTGTCGCCAATTTTTTCACTATGTCTATGGCGCAGGCAAAGGCAAGTCTCTGGCGCGCCAGACCTGATGCCGGGCTTGATAGAGCGGTATTGCCTGAGCATGCGTCTGCCTCCAGGGTTGGGAGGAAAAACTTGCCTATGCCTTAGCCTGAGGCTGTCTCAATAATATCCCGATCACGCCCTGGCCCGCCAGGCAGGCACAATGGCTGGCATGAGATCAGTGCCTAGGTGGCAAGAGGGGGTGTCGTGTCCGGATCCTTGCATGAAATATCGTTGGGTGTGCTGCTGCTGATTGTGGCTATTTTTCTGCTGGCAGGCATCGTGAAGGGAGTGGTGGGCCTGGGTTTGCCGACGATCTCCATGGCCTTGCTCGCTTTGCTGATTGCGCCGGCGCAGGCGGCAGCGTTGCTGGTGGTGCCTTCGCTGCTGACCAATTTGTGGCAGGCCGGCCCCTGGGCGCAAGCGCGCGCGCTCTTGCGCAGGCTGGGCGGTTTGCTGCTGGGCTGCGCCTTCGGCACCTTATGGGGCGCGGCCTGGCTGGGGGCGCCGTCTGGCGGCTGGGCCAGCGTGACGCTTGGCCTGGCGTTGCTGGCCTATGCCGCCTGGGGGCTGACCGGGCGCCTGGTGCGGGTGCCTGCCCGCCACGAGGTCTGGCTGGGGCCTTTGGCAGGGATATTGACGGGTTTGCTGACGGCGGCGTCCGGTGTCTTTGTCTTGCCGGCCGTGCCCTATCTGCAGGGCCTGGGCTTGGCGCGGGACGAGCTGATACGCGCCATGGGCCTGGCGTTCACGGTATCGACGCTGGCTTTGGCGGCAGGGCTGTGGTGGAACGCCAGCTACGATATCTGGACGCTGGCCGTGTCCTGCCTGCTGCTACTGCCTGCGGTGGCGGGCATGCAACTGGGGGCTTTCTTGCGGGCCCGGCTGTCGGTCGCGCGTTTCCGGTTCTGCTTTTTCCTTTGCCTGGGCGGGCTGGGCCTGCACATGCTGGTGCGCTACTGGATGCCGTGAGCGGCCAGGATGCGCGCTGATGGCAGGTATGGATTGCAGGTGTTGATGGATGGATACTGATGGATGGATGCTGATGGATGGTCGCTGTGGCATGGTCGCTGACGGCGCGTGTCGAATGCAGGCGCTACTTGTGCCTGGATCGCAGTGCTTTGGCGGCGGGGCGCTGGCGGGTGTTAAAGCAGGCCCCGCAGTTCCCGCGCGGCGTCCAGCATGGCGGGCAGCATTTCCAGCCTGACCTGAGTCGGAGTCCGGCCCTGGGTGGAGGAGACGATATTCAGGGCGGCCAGGGCAATGCCTTTCATATTGCGCAAGGGGATGGCCAGCGCGTGTACGCCCAGTTCGTGCTCTTCGCTGACCTGGCAGTAATCCTGCTTGCGTGCGGCGTCCAGACTGAGGCGCAGTTCGCGGATATCGGTAATGGAATTGGGCGTCAGGCGGGGCAATTCCCTCAGGTTGCCGGGGCCTGTGCCTTGCAGCCACCGTTCCCGTTCCTGGGGGCTGAGCAGGGCGAGCATCATGCGGCCGGTCGAGGTCGCCTGCGCAGGCAGGCGGGCGCCCAGGTGCAGCCCGTAAGGCAGCATGGCACGCTCGCCTGCGCCATAGTTGGCGCTGCGGGCAACAATCACGCTTTCGTCGCCGTCCAGAACGGCAACGGAAAAATTGCCGCCGGTTTGCGCCGCCAGGCGGTTGAGCGTGGCCTGCACGACACGCGGCAAGCGTGCGGAAGAGAGGTAGCTGCCTGAAAAACGCAGGACTTTTGGGGATAGCCAGAAATAGTGGCCGTCACTTTCCAGGTAGCCCAGGTGGGCCAGGGTCAGCAGATGGCGCCTGGCAGCGGCGCGGGTCAGGCCGGCGCGTTCGGCGGCCAGTGTGGCATTGAGGCGCTGGCGCTCGGTATCGAAGCTTTCCAGGACGGCCAGCCCCTTGGCCAGCCCCGCGATGAAATCGGCATGGGCGATGTCGCCGGCGGCGCTGCTGCGCGGCGCAAGGGCGCGCGCGGCGCTGACTGGCGCGGCCGCCGGGGCGGGTGAGGCGGCGTCCGCCTTGGCGGGCAAGTTGGCCGGGATGGCCTCGGGATGAGGGTGTGGCTGGGGGCGTGACTGAGAGCGTGACATGGCGGCTCCGGCAGCGAGACAGTTAGGTTCTATCAATAATTGCGCGATTATCGCACAGCCGTTCTATTGATCGCGCAATACGCGGTTTAGGCCATGGCGTAAAGAAAGACTGTCTCTTAGTCTGCCTGGGTAGGCGCGGAACCCGATTCCGGCCAGGCAACTATTATTAGGAGACTCCCCATGCGTACCCAAGTCGTCATCATCGGTGCCGGTCCTTCCGGCCTGCTGCTCGGCCAATTGCTGTACAAGGCCGGCATCGACAATATCATCCTCGAACGCCAGACCGGTGAATATGTGCTGGGCCGCATCCGCGCCGGTGTGCTGGAGCAAGTCGCCGTGGATCTGCTGGACCGCGCCGGGGTGGGTTCGCGCATGCATGATGAAGGCTTGCCGCACCATGGCATCGAGCTGCTGTTCAAGGGCGAGCGTCACCGCATAGACCTGACCGGCTTGTCTGGCGGCAAATCGGTGCTGGTGTATGGCCAGACCGAAGTGACCCGCGACCTGATGGAAGTCCGTGCCGCTGAAGGCCTCACGACTGTCTATGAAGCCGCCAATGTCAGCCTGCATGATTTTGATAGCGAACGCCCGCGTGTGCGCTATAGCAAGGATGGCCAAGAGCATGAAATCGAATGCGATTTCATCGCCGGCTGTGACGGTTTCCATGGCGTCAGCCGCGCCAGCGTGCCGGCCTCCGCTATACATAATTACGAAAAAGTGTATCCCTTTGGCTGGCTGGGCCTGTTGTCCGATACGCCGCCGGTCAGCGATGAACTGATTTACGCCAATACCCAGCGCGGCTTTGCGCTGTGCAGCATGCGCAGCCAGACCCGCAGCCGCTATTACCTGCAGGTGCCGCTGACGGACAAGGTTGAGGCCTGGAGCGATGACGCATTCTGGAATGAGCTGCGCTTGCGCCTGGACGAAGAGGCGCGTGAGCGTCTGGTGACTGGCCCGTCGCTGGAAAAGAGCATTGCCCCCTTGCGCAGCTTCGTGGCCGAGCCCATGCGCTTTGGCCGCCTGTTCCTGGCGGGTGATGCCGCGCACATTGTGCCGCCCACCGGCGCCAAGGGCCTGAACCTGGCCGCTTCCGATGTCGGCTATCTGTCTGAATCCATTACCGAGTTCTACACGGAAAAGAGCCAGGCTGGCATCGACACCTATTCGCAGCGCTGCCTGAGCCGCATCTGGAAGGCGGAGCGCTTCTCCTGGTGGTTCACCTCGCTGATGCACCGCTTCCCGGCCGAAGGCGAATTCGGCCAGAAGATTCAGGAAGCCGAGCTGGATTATCTGGTGAAATCGGTTGCCGCATCGACCTCGCTGGCGGAAAACTATGTCGGCCTGCCGATGAAATAATGGCTGTTCAGGCCTGCCCGTGGCAGGCCTGGGCCACTAAGCCGCAGAGATGGCCGGCGCCGCCCTGATGAAGGGCGGCGCCGGTTTTTTTTATGGCCTCAGGGATGCCGTATTGCGGCGGCTGCGCCCAGGCGCCCGGCAGGTGGCCTGCCAGGGAACGCATGGTCTGGGCGTATGCCTGGGGCGCAGTTGCCTGGGTTGCCTCAGCCCGCTGAAGATTCCGTGCATGGGGAACCCTGGCCCTGGGCCGCTGGCCTGTGGCTGTGAACCGCTGGCCTTTTACGCATGCCTATGGCCAGCGCCGCCAGAACCAGGGCAATGGCCAGCCAATCCCAGCGCTTGGGAAGCTGGTGCAGGATGACTGCCGAACTGAGCAGGCCGAAGACCGGGATCAGCAGCGATAAGGGCGCGACTTTCGAGACGGGATATTCACGCAGCAGCAGATTCCACCCCCAGTAGCAGAAGAGGGTCGCGGCATAGACCTGAAAGGCCAGTGAGAACAGCGCGGTGGCATTGGCCTGGGCCGCGAGCTGGGTGAACGGGGCGGTGCCGTACAGGCACCAGGTCAACAGCAGCAGCGGGAGGGGCGGAACCAGGCTGGCCCAGACGACAAAGGAGAAAATTTCCCGGATGCCGGAGAGTTTGATCAGAATATT
>NZ_JBQEKA010000048.1:0-22216 GCF_052103615.1 Kerstersia sp.
CCTGGCCATGAGCAGTACACCCGCAATATGGTGACGGGCGCTTCCACTGCCGACGCCGCCATCATCCTGATTGACGCGACCCGCGCCGCAGACGGCAAGCTGTTGACGCAGACCAAGCGCCATAGCGCCATTGCGCGCCTGCTGGGCATCCGCCATATCATCGTGGCGGTCAACAAGATGGACTTGCTGGATTGGGATCGCGCTACCTTTGAACGCATCCAGGCCGCTTATGCGGAACTGGCGCGGCGGCTGGATATCGCCGCTTTCCACATCCTGCCTCTGTCTGCGCTCAAGGGGGATAACGTTGTGACGCGTTCGGCACAGACGCCCTGGTATGAAGGCCAGACCTTGCTGCAACTGCTGGAATCGCTGCCGGTGGAAGCTCAGGCGCGCCAGCGTCCCCTGCGTCTGCCGGTGCAGTGGGTGATCCGTCATGGCGGCAGCAGCGTGGCGGATTTCCGGGGATATGCCGGGCTGGTGTCCTCTGGCGCCTTGCGCGTCGGGGATACCGTGCAAATTCAGCCTTCGGGTGTGGAGGCGCGGGTGCAGGCTATTTATCTGGGCAGCGATGCGCGTGAAGAGGCGGTGGCGGGGGATGCCGTCACCGTGGTGCTGGACCGCGATGTTGATGTCTCACGCGGCGACCTGCTAGTGCATGCCCAGGCGCCTGCGCAGGTAGAGCGCAGCTTCGAGGCGGATCTGTGCTGGCTGGACACGCAGGCGCTTAACCCGGCACGGCGTTATCTGCTCAAGCATGGCGCGCGCGTGACGTCGGTGAAAGTGAAAGCCGTGCTGTCGCGCCGGGATGTTCATGAACTGGCTGAGGTGGCAGGGGGCGAGCCGCTGCAAACCAATGAAATCGGCCGGGTCAGTCTGGCCGTGCGCGACCCGCTGCCGCTGGATGACTATGCCGCCAACCCTGGTAATGGCGCCTTCATCCTGATTGACGAAGCCAGCAATCAGACGGCGGCTGCCGGGATGGTGCGTCTGGGCTAGGCCCCAGCCCTGGCTGCGCATGCTGAGGGCATGCGCAGCCAGCGCGGACAGGGCGGCCAGCGCGGGGCCGCGTAACGCGTGTGCCCTTAGCCGCGCGGCGCAGGGTTGATGATGCGGCCCCACGTGCTCTTGTTGCCCCAGATGTTCTGGCGCAGGCCTTCGAGTTGCAGCACCTGGCTATGGTCCACGAAGAGATTGACCTCGTTGCCATAGTTCTTGATGTACCACTCGAAGACTGGCGGGTCGGCGGCCTCGAACATCACATGTTCCAGCCCGACTTCGTTGATGATCCGGGCGACTGCGCCGGTATTCCAGTCAACGACGTTCTCGGTGATGCCCTCGGACTCGATCATGATGATGTCGGCCCCGGCATCCAGCGCCTTGCGGGCGCGGGCGATCAGGTCGCCAACATCCTTCTTGCCCTCGGCCGCCAGTTCGGCTTCGCTGGAGTCCCCCCCGGAGCCGAACTGTATGCCCAGTTCCGGTTTGGCCTTCAGCCCGGCTTTCTTCACCTGTTCGATCAGGCGCAGCAGGCCGGAGGTGGGGATGGAAATGAAACCGGTGGAAATCTCGATGACGTCGAAGCCGGACTCCTTGGCTTCCTTGAGATATTTTTCCACGGCCTCCGGGCCGTAACGCAGCGCCGTTTCTATCCAGCCGCCTGAAGACACATAGGCGTCGTGCTGGTGCGCCAGATCACTGAAGGCGCGCACCTGTTCTTTGGGCAGCAGGGCAAAGGAACCGCCGGCCCATTTGATGCCATCGACCCATTGCCCGGCGACGTCCAGCACATCTGCCAGATGGCGGGTGCCGAAGGTGGCGTAGTAGGGCGCGCGGGCTTCCGTCAGGCCGAACTTGCGCGGTTTGGGCGGACGGTAGGCGCGGGGGATGAAAGAAAATGCGGTTTCCTGCGACGTCGGTTTGCTCATGGCAATCTCCTTTTCGAAACGAAGGAACAGCGAGTAAAAATCTTGCAGCCGCTGCGGCCTGCTGCCCCCGCTGCGGACAGCGGGGGGAAGCTCAGGCATCAGGCGGTATGGCGCTGTGCCGGAACCTGGGCAAGTAGCGTGGCCAGGTCGCGTGCCGTATGTGTTTCCAGCGCGGCGATCAATGCCGCCAGCTGATCGCGCAGTGCCTGATCCGCGAAAGGCGCGGCCAGCAGGTCGAACTTGCGGCGGGCGGTGTCCCAGCTCATGGGCTGGGTATGGAAGCCTTCATAGTTGTTGCGCGTGGCGCGCTCTGTCCGGCCGTCCTCGAAGGTAATTTCAAGTTCGGCGGGCATTTCCTGGGGGAAGCGGGCCGATAGCGCGGGGTCTGGCGCAATATGAACCTTGCGCAGCAGCGCCTGGATATCGGCGGCGGCAATGCGTTCAGGCTCGTACTGTTCAGGCAGCACCTGGCCGTCGAGCAAGGCGGCAGCCAGCATGTAGGGCAGGGAATGATCTGCTTCTTCCTTGGTGCGGATGTTCTGCTTGTCGCCTTCCTCGCCGCCGCCGATGATGGAAAAGGCGACATCGAAGGTGCGCAGTCTGACGCTGCGGATCGCGTGGGCATTGAAGCCGGGCCGGGCGCGGATATCGAGCGCGGCATCTAGCGCGGATTGCGAGTGAATTTCGGCGTTGTGTTTCTTGAGGATGGTGCGCCGCACGCTTTCCAGGTCTTCGGCGAGCCAGTCGATCTCGAAAGGCCCGGCAATACTGTCCTTGAAGCCCTTGTTGCCTTCGAACACGGCTTCCGGCCCGGTAATGTCACGGCTGGCCAGCAGCGCGGCGAAGACGCCTTCCTTGGCGGTATTGGGGTAGGCCAGCCCTTTCCAGTGCGAGAGATTGCCGGTGCGCGTGACGCGCAGGGCATTATTGGCGGTGCCGGAAATGGCAATGGCGTTGGCGGTCTGCTCGGCATCCAGGCCTAGTGCCTTGGCGCTGGCGGCTGCGGCGGCATAGGCGCCTTGCGTGGTGTGGTCGAAGCCCTTGGCGCGTACCGGCGCAACATCCGACAGGCGTGTATGCACCTGATAGGCGACCGCCAGTGCCGTCAATAAAGTTTTGCCGCTGGCATTGGCATTTTCGGCGCAGGCCAGGACGGCACCGAAGTTATCCGAAGGGTGGTTGGTCTCGCCTTTGGCGAGATAGGCGTCCATGTAATCCAGGTAACGGCTGAGCGCGCCGTTGTAGAAGGCCACGCGATCCGGGGAACCCTGGCCGCCGCCCAGATAACTGGCGGCGGGTGTGCCGCCCAGATCTTGCAGCAGGCCGCGTATGGCGCGGATGGGGGCGGCATCCTGGGCGCCAATGGCGACGCCGACGGTATCCAGAATGCGGATCTTCAATTCCTGAACTGCCGCTGCGCTGATGTCTTCATAGCGGGCGCGGTGGACAAAACTGGCTAGCTGTGCAACTTCCGTCATGATATTTCCTTGTGAGAAACCATGGGCCGCACCGTAGCGGAGCGGGGTCAGCAACAGGAATGCGAGGCAGCGAAAGCAGTCGGGTGGTGCATGGCGCAGTAGCGGTTGCCGTTCATGGCCGGTGGAGAAGCATTGAACTGATTGTATAGACAATGAGATTGATTCTTGATCAAGGCTCTACTGCCAGTGCAGGTATTACAGCTTTGCAATTTGCCGGGAGCGGCGGCAGACCGTATGGCCGGCACGGCGGCAGGGGGAACAGCGGACAAAAGTGACGCAATCCGCGCTGGCTGGCAGGCGGACTGCGCGGACTTGTCATTTGCTTAGCGCTTTCTGTTGCAGAAACGGCAATGCACTGCGTTTTTTCATGCGCCGGAGATACACTTCATTTTTGTTTGAAAGACCGGAGTGTCATGGATACCGGAGTATTGCAGGTCAGCGCATTCGTCGCCTTTACGATTGCCATATTGCTATTGTTTGTGGGTAAGCTGGCGACGATGCGGATTGCCTTGTTGCGGCAATACAGTATCCCTGAGCCCGTGGTCGGCGGGTTTTGCTGCGCCGTTGTGGTGGCGCTGGCTTATTACCTGCTGGATGTGCGTATCGAATTCGCGCTGGGTGTGCGCGATTTGCTGCTGCTCTACTTCTTTGCCGGTATCGGCCTGAAGTCAGATATGCGCACGCTCAAGCGCGGCGGCTGGCCGCTGGTGCTGCTGCTGATTCTGGCATCGGTATTTATCGTGATACAGAATCTGGCTGGCATGGGCCTGGCCGCCATGTTCGGGATGGACCCCCGCGCCGGGCTGATGGTCGGGTCCATTTCCCTGACGGGCGGAATCGGGACGACACTGGCCTGGAGCCCTATCTTCATCGAAAAATTGGGTATTCCCAATGCCATGGAATTAGGCATTGCCGGTAATACCGTGGGCATGATCGCCGCTTGTGTGGTGGGCGGCCCGATAGCCACATGGCTGATTCGCCACCACGGGGTGAAGCCCTCAGGCAGCCGCCGCCTGGATGTGGGAGCGGTCAATCAGGGTAGGGCTGAGCCGCTGGATTATTTCAGTGTGCTGTGGGCGCTGTTCCTCTTGAATTGCGCCTTGCTGATCGGCTGGACGGTGGACGCGGGGCTGAAAGGGCTGGGCTTGACCCTGCCGACATTCGTCAGCTGTCTGATGGCGGGTATCCTGATCCGCAATATCCCGGCATTGACGCTGCGCCGGGATCCGACCCGCAGTCTGCCGGGCACGACCAAGGCGCTGGCGCTGCTGGGCGATGTCACCCTGGGCCTGTTCCTGACGATGGCATTGATGGGCCTGAAGTTATGGGAGCTGCAAGGGGTGTTCTTGTTCATCGCCGCCGTGATGGTCGTGCAGATTTTCCTGACGGTGGTCTATGCGCTGTTCGTGGTATTCAGGCTGATGGGCCGGGATTACGAGGCCACAGTGATGGCGGCCGGTTTTGGCGGGATTACGCTGGGCTCGACCGCGACTGCCATTGCCAATATGACGGCCGTGGCGCAGCAGTATGGCGCTGCGCACCGGGCGTTCATTGTCGTGCCGCTGGTGTGCGGGTTTTTCATAGATCTGGTCAATGCCATGATTATCACGGCATTGATTTGACCGACTGCTTCCCGTATTCTCGGCGGGTTGGCCGCGTGGCGGCCGGATAATGCTGGCCGCGGGTAAACCGAAGGCGAAATGAAAGGAGTTTCCGAATGAGCGTGGCGTCGATTTACGATATTCCCTTGCAGCGCCTGGATGGCAGCGCAGCGACTTTGGGCGACTACCGCGGCAAGGCGCTGCTGATCGTCAACGTGGCCTCCCAGTGCGGCCTGACGCCGCAGTACGCCGGGCTGGAAGCGCTCTATGAAAAGTATCAGGGCCAGGGCCTGGAAGTGCTGGGCTTCCCCTGCAACGATTTCGCGGGCCAGGAGCCGGGCACGGCCGATGAAATCAAGACCTTCTGCGAAGGCACGTTCGGCGTGCGTTTCCCGCTGTTTTCCAAGGTCGTGATCAACGGCGCGGGGCGTCATCCGCTGTATGCCGCGCTGATCGCCGCCAAGCCCGCCGCACAGCAAAAGCCGGACGGCACGCTGCGCCAGCGCCTGGCTGACCGGAATCTGCTGTCGTCCGAACCCAGCGATGTGACCTGGAATTTCGAAAAATTCCTGGTGTCGCGCTCGGGTGAAGTCATCGGCCGTTTCGCGCCTGATATCGCGCCGGACGACGCCGCTTTGCGCCAGGCCATCGAAGCGGCTTTGGTCTGAGTGATGTTTTGCCGCCAGCCTGCCGCCGGCGGCAAAGCGCGGAACATGGCGGGCCAGCCCCGCTAGACAGGCGCCGGATACGTCCGGCGCCTGAATCATTTTCAGGGTGAGAAGATGAGTGAAATCACGCTTTGGGGGCGAACCAGCTCCAGTAATGTGCGCAAGGTGCTTTGGGCGCTGACGGAGTTGGGCCTGGATTTCCGCCGGGTGGACGCGGGCGGCGCATTCGGTGTGGTGCGCGATGCCGAATACTTGCGGCTCAATCCCAATGGATTGGTGCCGTGCCTGCAGCAAGGGGATTTCGTGCTGTGGGAGTCGAATGCCATCGTGCGTTATCTGGCGGATGTCTATGGGCAGGGCTCGCTGCTGCCGGACGGCGCGCAGGCCAGGGCGGCTGCTGATAAATGGATGGATTGGGCTTCGACGGCGTTTGCCGGCCCGTTCCGCGATATTTTCTGGAATAGCGTGCGCGCTACGCCAGCCCAGCGCAGCGAAACGGAAATCCAGCGCGGCTGGGAGCAGGGCGCGGCCTTGCTGAAGATTGCCGATGCGGCGCTGGCACGCCAGCCGTATCTGTCCGGCGAGCGTTTCGGCATGGGCGATATTCCCCTGGCGACGCTGCTGCAGGCCTTGCGCACCTTGCCGGATGCCTTCCCGGCGTTGCCGCATCTGGATGCCTGGTATGGCCGCTTGCAGGCCCGCAAAGGCATGCAGTTGCTGGAAAGCCTGTCATTGCGCTGAAGTCTTGCTGGGCTGGCGTTTGCCTGGCCAGCAAAAGGGCGTGTTGTTGGATATTGAATGTTTGGTGATGGAACGTATGGCTTTTTTCCCTGAGAACCTGGCGCAGATCCGCGCGCGCATTGCGGCGGCGGAGCAGCGCGCCGGGCGTGCGCCGGGCAGCGTGACCCTGTTGCCGGTCAGCAAGACTTTCGGCGCGGACATCCTGCGCGAAGCCGCCGCCCATGGGCTGCGGCGTCTGGGCGAAAACAAGACCCAGGAAATCAAAAGCAAAAGCGAACCCTTGGCGGACTGCGGGATCAGCTGGGTCATGATCGGGCACTTGCAAACCAACAAGGCCAAGGAGGCAGCCAGGCTGGCGGATGAAATTCAGTCGCTGGACCGTCTGGACCTGGCCTTGGCGCTGCAAAAGCGTTTGGAGATCGAAGGCCGGCAGATGGATGCCCTGGTGCAAGTCAAGACTTCGCCCGAGCCGAGCAAGTCCGGCATGGCCCTGGAGGAGGTAGGCCTATTTTTGCAGGCGGTGGCGGAACAGGCGCCACGCCTGCATATCCAGGGCCTGATGACGCTGGCGGTGAATGACCCTGATCCGGCGCAGGTGCGCGCCTGCTTCCGCCGTTTGCGCGAACTGCGCGATACGCTGGCGCCTGCTGCGCCCGCGGGGGTATCGCTGGCGCGCCTTTCCATGGGGATGAGCGGTGATTTCGAGATGGCGATCGAAGAAGGGGCGACGGAAGTCCGTATCGGTTCGCTGCTGTTTGGCGGCCGCGATTATGCGGTCAAGGGATAGGCGCTGGCCGCGGGTGTCATGATGTTGTCCATGGATGTTGCGCTGTCGTTTTTCGGGACGGCAGTGGTGCTGGCGCTGGTGCCGGGGCCGGATAATCTTTGCGTGCTGGCGCAGTCGGCCGCGGATGGCTGGCGGGCCGGCATGCGCCTGGTGTTGGGCTTGTGTTCCGGTCTGGTCGTGCATACGGCGGCGGTGGCGCTGGGGCTGGCTGTCGTGTTCCAGGCGTCGGCGCTGGCCTTTACGGTTCTGAAACTGTGCGGGGCTGCGTATCTGCTCTATCTGGCCTGGCAGGCTTTTGCGCATGCCCGGGCGGCGGCGGAGCCGGGGCAGCGGGCGCGGCTGGGGGGCTGGGCCTTGTACCGGCGCGGAATTCTGATGAATGTCACCAATCCCAAGGTGTCACTGTTTTTCCTGGCCTTTTTGCCGCAATTCGTCACGCCGGCGCAGGGCAGCATCACCGGGCAATTGATTGCCTTGGGGGCGCTGTTCATGTTGGCGGCTTTCCTGGTATTCGGGGCGATTGCCCTGCTGGCCGGGCGGCTGGGGGATTTGTTGCGGCGCTCGCCGTCTATCCAGGTCTGGCTGAATCGCGGCGCAGGCGCGGTCTTTCTGGCGCTGGCAGCCAAGCTGGCGTTGTCCGAGCGCGGCTAGTTTTTTCTTGGCCGTCTTGATGGGCCGCCACCCTGAATACAGGGGTGCGCGGCCTTTTTTCATGTTTTTCTAAAATGTTGCAGTGCGGCGCAGGGTAAACCAGCATGGCTGCCTGCGTTTCGTACCGTCATAATTCAAACAAACGTTTGAAACAAGTGAGTGTACGGTGTCAGCAGTCATCAACGAGATGGGCCGTCTGGCGGTCCCCACGCCTGAAGCGGTGCTGGATGCGGCGGAAACTTTGTTTGCGCAGCAAGGGCACGAGGCGACGTCTATGCGTCAGATCACCGCCCTGGCTGGCGTGAATCTGGCTGCCGTCAACTATCACTTCGGCTCCAAGGAAGGGCTGGTGCAGGCTGTGCTGAAGCGGCGCCTGGGGGCGCTGAATCAGGCGCGCCTGCAGCAGCTGGAACAGCTTGAGCAGCAGGAACGGGAATCCGGCCAGCCGATGAAGGCATCACAGATCGTCGATGCCTTTTTCGGTACTTTGATTCGTCTGGCGCGTCAGGATCAGGCAGGCATATGGCCATTGCTGGAACGTTCCATGACCGAGCCGACCGCCTTTATCCGGATCCTGTTTGCGCAGGAATACAGCGATGTGCTGGAACGTTACAAGCAGGCCTTGCTCAAGGCCTTGCCGGGTGTGCCGCATGACGAAATCGTCTGGCGTTTCCAGTTCATGCTGGGCGCTGCTTCGTTTGCGCTGACGGGCACCAAAGAATTGCGCGAAGTCATGGGCTGGCAGGAAGACGCCCTGGAAGCAGCACAGGAAGACGCTGAGCTGCTGCCGCGCCTCATGAGCTTCCTGCTCGGCGGGTTGCGGGCACCGCTGCAGTCGCCCTAACAATGAATCAGAAGCTGGAGACATAATCATGCAAATCATTGGATGGATCGTACTGGCGCTGGTAGTGCTCGGCGTCATTCTGCTGGGGGTGCCCGGCATACGCCGCAGCCTGTTGAGCCGGCCGCTGTTGAACCGTTTCCGGCAGATACTGCCGCAGATGTCCGAAACCGAGCGTGACGCGCTGGAAGCCGGCACGGTGTGGTGGGAAGGGGATTTGTTCCGCGGCCGGCCGGACTGGAACCGCCTGCTGGCTTTTCCCCGGCCCCGTTTGACGGCCGAAGAGCAGGCTTTCATGGAGCAGCAGGTCGAGCGTGCCTGCGAACTGGTCGATGACTGGGATGTGTCGCACCATAAGGGCGATATGTCGCCGGAAGCCTGGGCCTATATCAAGCAGGCCGGTTTTCTGGGCATGATTATTCCCAGGGATTACGGCGGTTTGGGCTTTTCCGCTTTTGCGCACTCCGAAATCATTACCAAGCTGTCCACCCGTTCTTCGTCGCTGGCGGTGACGGTCATGGTGCCCAATTCCCTGGGGCCGGCCGAGCTGTTGCTGCATTACGGCACGGAAGAGCAAAAGAATCATTACCTGCCGCGGCTGGCGACGGGCGAGGAAATTCCCGCGTTCGCGCTGACCAGTCCGTGGGCCGGGTCTGACGCTGCTGCCATCCCGGATTACGGCGTGGTCTGCAAGGGCGAGTGGCAGGGCCGCGAAGTGCTGGGCATGCGCGTGACCTGGGACAAGCGCTACATCACGCTGGCGCCGGTGTGCACCATTCTGGGCTTGGCCTTCCGCCTGTATGACCCCGATGGTCTGCTGGGCGACAAAAAGGATATCGGCATTACCTGCGCGCTGGTGCCGTCCAAGCACCCTGGCGTGGAAACCGGCAGGCGCCATTTCCCGCTCAATGCCATGTTCATGAACGGGCCGACGCGCGGGCGTGATGTTTTCATGCCGCTGGATTTCATTATCGGCGGCCCGAAAATGGCGGGTCAGGGCTGGCGCATGCTGATGGAATGTCTGGCGGCAGGCCGCTCGATTTCCCTGCCGTCCGCCAATGCCGGTATGGCGCGCCTGACGGCGCGCGCGGTTGGGGGCTATGCCCGGGTGCGTAGCCAGTTCGGCGTGCCGGTAGGCCGTTTCGAGGGCGTGGAAGAAGCCCTGGCGCGTATCGGCGGCCATGCTTATGTGGCCGAGGCAGCCCGTACCATGACGGCGGGCGCGGTGGACTTGGGCGAGAAGCCGTCGGTGGCTTCCGGTATCGTCAAATATCACGTCACCGAGCGCGCGCGCCAGGTCGTCAATGACGGCATGGATGTGATCGGCGGCAAGGGTATTTGCTTGGGGCCGTCCAATTTCCTGGGGCGCGCCTATCAGCAGGTGCCTATCGGCATTACGGTGGAAGGGGCCAATATTCTGACCCGCAGCCTGATCATTTTTGGACAGGGCGCGACGCGTTGCCACCCGTATGTGCTGGCTGAAATGCAAGCGGTGCGCGAAAGCGATAAACGGCGCGCCTTGCTGGACTTTGACCGCGCTTTCTGGGGCCACGTCCGCTTTGTGATCGGGAACGTCTTGCGCAGCGGCTGGCATGGTTTCACGGCGGGACGCTGGGCGGGCAAGCCGCGTCAGGCCGATGCCGCCACCGGGCGTTACTACCAGCGGTTGGGCCGGCTTTCCAGCGCATTCGCCATGCTGTCCGATATGTCCATGCTGATTCTGGGCGGCAGCCTCAAACGCCGTGAAAGCCTGTCGGCCCGCCTGGGCGATGTGCTGGCGCAGATGTATTTGGCCAGCGCGGTGCTGAAGCGTTATGAAGATGAAGGCCGTCAGGCCGAAGACCTGCCGCTGGTGCATTGGGCCATGCAGGATGCTTTGTTCCGGGCGCAAACCGCCATGGACGGCTTGCTGCACAATTTCCCCAACCGCTTCGTGGCAGCTTGCCTGCGCCGGATCGTATTTTTCTGGGGCCTGCCGTTCTCGGCGCCCAGCGACAGGCTGGGGCAGAAAGTGGCGCGCTTGCTGACCGAACCGGGCGCGGCGCGTGAACGCCTGACCCATGGGTGCTATGTGCCGCAGTCCGCCGACGAGCCGGTGGGTGCGATTGAACAGGCGCTGGCGGCGACGCTGGCGGCCGATGCCGCGCAACTCAAGCTGCGGCAGGTCGATAAGAGCGGGCTGCTGGCCAATAACCCGCTGGCCAATGTGCGCGATATGACGGAAGCGGCCCGTGCCGCCGGCGCGTTGAGCGATGAAGAGTACGCCTTGCTGCGCAAGCGTGACGCTTTGCGTGATGCCGTGGTCAAGGTGGATGACTTCCCCTTCGATGTCATGGCGCCGCAAGATGCGCCGCAGGGAGCGCAGGTATGAGGGATCCGGTTTACGTCGTGGATGGCGCGCGGTCGCCTTTCCTGAAGGTGCGTACAGGGCCTGGCCCTTTCAGCGCGGCGGATCTGGCCGTGCAGGCAGGGCGGGAGCTGTTGCTGCGCCAGCCCTTCGCGCCAACGGATCTGGATGAGGTCGTGATCGGTTGCGCGGCGCCATCCCCGGACGAGGTCAATATCGGACGGGTGATTGCCTTGCGGCTGGGCTGCGGGCCCAAGGTGCCGGGCTGGACCGTCATGCGCAATTGCGCCTCAGGTATGCAGGCGCTGGATTCCGCCATGACCAATATCGAGGCCGGGCGCGCCGACCTGATACTGGCCGGGGGCGTGGATGCTTTGTCGCGCGCGCCGCTATTGTTCTCCGATGAAATGACACGCTGGCTGGCGCGCTGGATGGCGGCCCGCTCTACCGGGCAGAAGCTGCGGCTGCTGCGGCAGTTCCGTCCCGCTTTCTTCAAGCCGGTGATCGGTCTGCTGAAAGGCTTGACCGATCCGGTGGTAGGGCTGTCCATGGGGCAGACGGCCGAGAATATCGCCAAGCAGTTCGGGATTTCGCGCACGGATATGGACCGCTATTCGGCGCGCAGCCACCAGCGTGCGCTGGCAGCGCGCGAGGCCGGGGCATTCCAGGCTGAAATGGCGTCGCTGGTCGATGCGCAGGGGCAGAGCTACCCGGAAGATGATGGCGTGCGCGCGGATTCCACGCTGGAACGGCTGGCGCGCCTGCGCCCGGTGTTTGACCGCCTGGGCGGCAACATTACCGCAGGCAACAGTTCGCAGGTGACCGATGGCGCCACGGTGTTGTTGCTGGCGTCCGAACGGGCTGTTGAAAAATGGGGCCTGGAGCCGCTGGGACGGATTATTGACCGTGAGTGGGCCGGCCTGGACCCGGCCAGCATGGGACTGGGGCCGGTGCATGCCGCAACCCCTATTTTGCAGCGCCAGAACATGGACTTGAACAGCCCGGATCTCTGGGAGATCAATGAGGCGTTTGCGGCGCAGGTATTGGGCTGCCTGGCAGCCTGGCAGGATGAAGAATATTGCCGCACGCAGCTGGGCACGCAAGCCTGGGGCGCGCTGGATGATTCGCGTCTGAATGTGGATGGCGGCGCGATTGCGCTGGGCCATCCGGTCGGGGCCTCAGGGGCGCGCATTGTGCTGCATTTGTTGCAGGCCTTGCGTGCGCGGGGGCTGAGCAAGGGGATGGCGTCTATCTGCATTGGCGGTGGACAGGGCGGCGCGATGCTGGTGGAAGCGCTGGGCGCAGGCCGCAGCAAACCGGCGGTGGAGCAGGAGGCAGCATGACGGAACACACTTGGCAGCATTGGTCGCTGACGCGCGATGAACAGAAGCTGGCCTGGCTGACGCTGGACCGGCAGGGCAGCGCGGTCAATGCCTTGGCGGCAGATGTGATGGCGGAACTGGATGCCGTGCTCGATGTGCTGGAACAGGCGCCGCCCGCCGGTTTGATTATCCGCACCGGCAAGGACACCGGTTTTGTGGTGGGGGCGGATATCGAGGAATTTTCCCGGCTGGATGGCGCTGGGGCGGCCCAGGCCTTGGTGGCGCGCGGCTGGAATTTGTTTGAACGCCTGGCTGCGGTGCGCTACCCGACCTTGGCCTTGATACGCGGCCATTGCCTGGGCGGCGGCCTGGAACTGGCGATGGCCTGCCGCTACCGTATTGTGGTGGACGACCCTGGCACCGGGCTGGGCCTGCCGGAAGTCATGCTGGGCATTGTGCCGGGTTGGGGCGGTATCAAGCGTTTGCCGCATTTGATTGGCGCGCAGGCGGCGCTCGATATGATGCTGACGGGCCGCCGCTTGAACCCGCGCCGCGCCGCGAGCCTGGGCCTGGCTGATGCCTGCGTGCCTGCGCGAGTGGCTGATGCTGTGGCGCGCCAATGGGTGCTGTCCGGCAAGCCGCTGGCGCGCGCGCGCGGCTGGCGCAGCTGGCTGGGCGCTTGGCCGCTCAAGCCGCTGGTGCGCAGGCAGGTAGCCCGCCAGCTGGCGGCCAAGGACCCCTTGGGGCATTATCCGGCGCCGCGCGCCATTCTGGATCTTTGGTCGAATTACGGCGGCAATCCCTTGCTGGTACCGCCTTTGATAGATGCCATTCTGTCGTCTCAGGTGGCCCGCAATCTGCTGCGTGTTTTCCATTTGCAGGAGCGCCTCAAGGGCTATGGCAAGGCTGCTGGCCTGGCGCCGGTGCGGCATGTGCATGTGGTCGGCGCTGGTGTCATGGGCGGGGATATTGCCGTCTGGTGCGCTTTGCAGGGCATGCGCGTGACCTTGCAGGACCAAACCCTGGCGCAGATTGCGCCGGTGCTGGCGCGGGCCGGCAAACTGTACCGCCGCAAATTGCGCGACAGGCGCCGCGAACAGGCGGCGCTGGACCGCCTGATCCCGGATGTGGCCGGGCACGGCGTGGCGCAGGCTGACCTGGTGATTGAAGCGATCAGCGAAAACCTGGAAGCCAAGCAGGCGCTGTACCGGCAGCTGGAAACGCGCATGAAACCGGATGCCCTGCTGGCAACCAATACGTCCAGCCTGCCGCTGGAAGCGCTGCGCACGGTCTTGCGGCAACCCCAGCGCCTGGTCGGTATCCACTTTTTCAACCCGGTGGCGCGCATGCCGCTGGTGGAAGTCGTCAGCGCCAGCGATGGTGACGTGGCGCATCAGCAGGCAGCGGCCCGCGCCTGCGGGTTCGTCGGGCAAATCGGCAAGCTGCCGTTGCCGGTGCGCAGCGCGCCGGGTTTTCTGGTCAATGCAGCGCTGGCGCCTTACATGCTGGCGGCCATGCGTTATGTGGATGAGGGCGTCAGCCCGTCCAGCATAGATGCCGCCATGACGGCATTTGGCATGCCCATGGGGCCGATCGAGTTGATAGATACCGTCGGCCTGGATGTCGCCCTGGCTGCCGGGCGCCAATTGGCGCCCGATGCGGCGCCGCCGCGCTGCCTGCAGCAGCGTATTGAAAGCGGCAAGCTCGGGCGCAAAAGCGGCGCGGGTTTTTATCAGTGGCGTGCCGGTAAGGCAGAAAAACCCAAGGCAGGCAGTGTGCCGGAAGGTATGGCTGCGGCGCTGGCGCAAACCTTGGCGCAGGCTGCCCAAAAGCAGCTTGATGCAGGCGTGGTCGCAGATGCCGAACTGGCGGATGCGGGCATGATTTTTGGAACAGGCTATGCCCCCTTCACCGGGGGGCCATTGCTGCATCACGGAATGTCCTCAGTATCAGAATAAAGCTAGCGGTATATCACCAGCCCCGGCCCTGCCGGTTTTAGATGACAGACCCAGAGAAGGTCGGTCATGCACGAGGAGACAAAAGATGAAAACACGCAATCTGACAGGGCGCGTCTTTTCCCTGGCGGTATTGAGCGGCGCAGCCACAGCCAGCCATGGTGCAGGGTTCCAGCTGCTTGAGCAAAGCGCGAGCGGCCTGGGCAATGCCTATGCCGGCTCGGCCGCCATTGCGGAGAATGCCAGTACGATCTATTTCAATCCGGCCGGGATGACTTACTTGCCCGGCATGAACGTGTCGGGCGGCGTGACGGCCATTCGCCCCTCGTTCAAGTTCAGCGATAACGGCCAAAGCCGCGCGCCGCTGGCGCTTGGGGGCGGGGCTGGCGGTTCGAATGGCGGTGATGCGGGCAGCTGGGGCTTTGTGCCCAATGCCTATATGTCCTGGCAGCTCAACGACCGCTGGTTTGCCGGTGTCGGGGTGGGCGCGCCCTTCGGCCTGAAGACCGAATACGCCGACGACTGGATCGGGCGTTTCCACTCGCGCGAATTCGAGATCCGCACCATCAACGTTAATCCGTCGATTGCCTACAAGGTCAATGAGTACTTTTCTCTGGGGGTCGGCGCCAACTGGCAGCGCATAGATGCCACCTACCGGCTGGCGCAGGTCATGCCGGTGCCGGGCGTGGGCTATATGGAAGCTGACGGCAAGGTCAAAATGCACGGCGACGCCTGGGGCTGGAATGCCGGCGTGATTTTCCAGCCGACCGCCTCCACCCGCATTGGCCTGTCCTATCGTTCCAAGATCAAACATTCGGCCAAGGGCGATACCGATATCGAATTGCGCGGCAATCCGGTAGGCAGCGGCAGCGCCAGCGCCAGTGTGGATCTGCCCGATACCGCCGTGTTCAGCATCATGCATGAACTGACGCCGAGCTGGACGCTGCTGGGAGATGTGTCATGGACGGGCTGGAGCAGCATTCCCCGGCTCGACATTGAAAGCGGTGGCAATATCAACCGCACGACATCGCTGGACCTGCGGTTCCGCGATACCTGGCGGGTTGCCTTGGGTGCCAACTACCATGTGAATGAGAAATGGACCTGGAAGGTGGGGGTTGCCATCGACCAGTCGCCGGTGCGCAATGCGGAATACCGGCCGACTTCGCTGCCCGATAACAATCGTTTGTGGCTTTCGACCGGGGTGCAGTACCGCCACGGCGCGAATACCACTGTCGATCTGGGCTATACCTACCTGCACCTGAAGGACACGCCTATCGACAATGGCAATGCCCTGGCTCAGGGCCGCGTGGTAGGGGATTACAAGAGCAGCGGCCATGTCATCGGTTTGCAGGTATCTACCCGCTTCTGATGATGAGGCCATCCGATTCACGGAATGACTAAGGAGAGTTGCTTGAGCAAGTTCAATATCAAACGTGCCGCGGTGCTGGGCGCCGGGGTGATGGGGGCGCAGATTGCCGCGCACCTGGCCAACGCCGGTATCCCCGTGCTGCTGTACGATCTGACCGCCAAGGAAGGTGACCCCAGCGGCGTGGCGCTCAAGGCGCTGGCCGGTTTGAAAAAACTGGAACCGGCGCCGCTGGCCAGCCCGGCCAGCCTGGCCTATATCACCCCCGTCAATTATGACCAGCATCTGGAACAGTTGTCCGGCTGCGATCTGATTGTCGAGGCCATCGCCGAGCGGCTGGACTGGAAAAACGATTTGTACCAGCGCGTGGCGCCGCATATCGGGCCGCAGGCCATCCTGGCATCGAATACCTCCGGCTTGCCGATTGCCTCGCTGGCGCAGGCCTTGCCTGACACGCTGCGGCCGCGTTTCTGCGGCGTGCATTTCTTCAATCCGCCGCGCTATATGAAGCTGGTGGAGCTGGTGGCCATTCCCGAAACGCGCCCTGACGTGCTGGATAATCTGGAATCCTGGCTGACGTCGCGCATGGGCAAGGGCGTGATCCGCGCCCTGGATACGCCTAACTTCATCGCCAACCGCGTTGGCGTATTTTCGCTGCTCGCGGCGATGCATCACACGCTGCGCCTGGGGCTGGGCTTTGATGAAGTGGACGCCCTGACCGGGCCGCTGATTGGGCGGCCCAAGAGCGCAACGTACCGGACGGCCGATGTGGTCGGCCTGGATACCCTGGCGCATGTCATCAATACGCTGCGCGATGGCGCAAGCGAAGACCCCTGGCATGCGTATTTCAAGGCGCCGGACTGGTTGCAGGGCCTGATCGAACAAGGCGCGCTGGGCCAGAAAAGCGGGCGCGGGGTGTATCGCAAAGTGGGCCGCGAAATCCAGGTGCTGGATCTCGCGCAGGGCGATTACCGTCCGGCAGCCGGCAAGGTGGCCGATGAAGTCGTCGCCATCCTCAAACAGCGCGATCCGGCAGAGCGCCTGCGTGCCTTGAGGACCAGCAGCCATCCGCAGGCGAAATTCCTGTGGGCGGTGCTGCGCGACACCTTCCATTACAGCGCCTTCCACCTGGGCGGCATCGCAGCGAATGCGCGCGATCTCGACCTGGCCATGCGCTGGGGCTTCGGTTGGGGGCATGGGCCGCTGGAAACCTGGCAGGCCGCGGGCTGGGCCGAGACGGCGGAAGCCATCGAAGCGGATATCGCCCGGCAGGAAACCATGGGCCCGGCGCCTTTGCCGGCCTGGGCCAAGGAAAAGGATCGCCAGGGCGTGCATACGGCTGCCGGTTCTTATTCCGCGCGTGAACACCGTGTCGAAGCGCCGTCCCATCTGCCGGTTTACGAGCGCCAGCTGTTCCCCGAACGCGTGCTGGGCGGCCAGAATCCGGCGGCGGCGCAGCCTCAGGAAACGCTCTGGGAAAACGACGGGGTGCGCTTGTGGCGTTTGCCCAAGGTCGATGCGGGCGTGGCCATTCTTTCGTTCAAGTCGAAGATGCACACCATCGGCGACGAAGTTCTGGAAGGCGTGCTGCAGGCCGTGGCGCATGCAGAGCAGCATAGCGATGCGCTGGTGCTGTGGCATGAAGCGCCTTTTGCTGTCGGCGCCAATCTCAAGCAAGTGGCCGAAGCGGCTGCCGCGGGCGAATTCGAGCGGCTGGAACAGACTGTCGTCAAATTCCAGCAGGCTTCATTGTCGCTGCATTACGCGCAGATCCCGACAGTGGCGGCAGTGCAGGGCATGGCCCTGGGCGGCGGCTGCGAATTCACCATGCATGCATCGGCGCGGGTCTTCGCGCTGGAAAGCTATGTTGGCCTGGTCGAGGCCGGGGTCGGCTTGATTCCCGCTGGCGGCGGCAGCAAGGCATTTGCCGTGCGGGCGGCCTGGCTGGCAGCGCAGACGGAAACACCGGGAGAAGTCTTCCCGTACCTGCAGCCGGCGTTCCGCAATATCGCCATGGGCCAGGTGTCCAAGAGCGCCTTGCAGGCCATTGAGGCAGGCTTTGGCGTGCCGACCGACACCGTGGTGTTCCACCCGGATGAACTGTTGTGGACCGCCATACGCCGCGCTCGCGCCATGGCTGAGGTTGGCCACCGCGTCCCGGCTCGCCCGGGGCAAGTGATCGTGGCGGGCCGCAGCGGCATTGCCAATTTCGACATGCAACTGATCAATATGCTGGAAGGCGGCATGATCAGCCGGCATGACTACAAAGTGGCGCATTCGGCAGCTGTCGCCCTGTGCGGCGGGGATGTTGATACCGGCGCGAAGGTGGATGAAGCGTGGTTGCTGGCGGTGGAGCGGCGTGAATTCATGGCGTTGCTGCGTACCCCGGAGACGCTGGCGCGCATTCGCCACACGCTGGAAACCGGTAAGCCGTTGCGCAACTGAACAAGGAAGATTCATGAGTATGCAGAAACAGGATGCCTACATCGTGGCCGCGACCCGTCTGCCGGTAGGCAAGCGGGGCGGCATGTATGGCCGTACCCGCCCCGATGACTTGCTGGCCGCCGCATTGCATGCGGTGCTGGTTCAGGTGCCGGGGCTGGATCAGACGCAGATCGGCGATGTGATTACCGGTTGCGCCATGCCGGAAGCAGAGCAGGGCATGAACCTGTCCCGCATGGGCTTGCTGCTGGCAGGCTTGCCCAATCAGGTACCGGGACTGACCATTAACCGCTTCTGCGCTTCCGGCTTGCAGGCCGTGGCGGATGCGGCCAGCCGTATCCGCCTGGGTGAGGCGGACATCATGGTGGCTGCCGGCGCGGAATCCATGAGCCTGATGTCGCAGATGATGGGCAACAAAATTTCCATCAACCCGGCGATTTTCGAAGGGGATGACCGTCTGGGCATGGCCTATGGCATGGGCCTGACGGCGGAAAAAGTCGCGCAGCGCTGGAAGGTGTCGCGCGAAGACCAGGATGCCTTTGCGCTGGAGTCGCACCGCCGTGCCGCGGCGGCGCAGGCAAATGGCGCTTTTGCGGCGGAAATTACGCCTTATGAAATCGTCAGCCATGGGCCGGGCGATAGGCAGACTGGCGAGCCGCGCATCAGCCGCCGTACCGTGAACCAGGACGAAGGGCCGCGGGCCGATAGCAGTCCCGAAGCCTTGGCCCGTTTGCGCACGGTATTTTCGGCGCGGGGTTCGGTGACGGCAGGCAACAGTTCGCAGATGTCCGATGGCGCAGCCGCCGTCGTGCTGATGTCGGAACGGATGGTGAAGTCGCTCAATCTGCGGCCGCTGGCCCGCTTTGCCGGTTATTCCGTTGCAGGCGTGCCGCCGGAAATCATGGGCATAGGCCCGATAGAAGCGATTCCCCGCGCGCTGGCCCAGGCCGGTATTACCCAGGATCAGCTCGACTGGATCGAACTGAACGAAGCCTTCGCGGCGCAATCGCTGGCCGTCATGCGTGAGTTGCAGCTGGATCCGGAACGGGTCAACCCCCTGGGCGGCGCCATTGCGCTGGGGCATCCGCTGGGCGCAACGGGAGCGATCCGCACGGCGACGCTGACGCACGGTCTGAGGCGTACCGGCGGCAAGTACGGCATGGTGACCATGTGCATCGGTACGGGCATGGGCGCTGCGGGTGTCTTCGAGGCGCTCTGAGCATGTCGCTGGACTTGTTGAGCCGCTTGCCCCATGCCTGGCGCGCCCCTATGGTGCGCCTGGGGTTCAATCTGCATCCGGGCTTCCGGGGCATGGGGGGGCGGGTGGTGCATGTTGCGCCGGACTTGTCCTGCATGCGTGTGCGCCTGCCCTGGCGCCGGCGCACGCGCAATATGCTGGGGTCCATCTACGGCGGCTCACTGTTCGGCATTACCGATGGGCCGCATCCGCTGCTGCTGACATTGCGCCTGGGGCGCGATGTCATCATCTGGGACAAGCAGGCGGCCATCCGTTTTCGGCGTCCGGCCTATCAGGTGCTGTATGCGGAGTTCCGCATCACGGACGAAGAAGTGGCTGATATCCGCCAGGTGCTCGACACCGAGCGGGAAACCGTACGCGTCTATAGCGTGGATTTGGTCGATGCCCAGGGCACGGCTTATGCCACTGTTGAGCGCACGCTGTACATCGCCACCCGGGCGCACTATGCCGAAAAAAAGCGTGAAAAAGAATTGGCAGGCAGGGCGGCGGCCGCCAGCGAGGCTGCTGAAAGAACAAAATGATGGGGTTCCATTGGGAGCCGCAGGCGGAAAAAGGAGACAGTCGTGGAGAAAATCTGGCTAGAGCAGTACCCGGAAGGCGTTCCCCCCATGGTGGACACCGCTGAATATGATTCACTGATTCATCTGTTCGAAGCCAGCTGCAAGCGCTATGCCAAGCAGGTTGCGTATGTATCGCTGGGCAAGGAAATTACCTATGAAGAACTGGACCGCCTGAGCCGGGCCTTTGCCGGCTGGCTGCAAAGCCAGGGGCTGGGCAGGGGTGACGCTGTCGCGCTGATGATGCCCAATCTGCTGCAATACCCGGTTTGCCTGTTCGGCATTCTGCGTGCCGGCTGCGTGATGGTGAATTGCAATCCGCTCTACAAACCCCGCGAGCTTGAATATCAGCTGGTGGACTCCCAGGCCAAGGCCATTGTCATCGCGGAGAATTTCGCCCATGTGCTGGAGCATGTGAAGGACCGCAGCCATCTCAAGCATATTGTGGTCACCGCGGTGGGGGATTTGCTGGGCGGCATGAAACGCATGATGGTGAATTTTGTCGTGCGCCGCGTGAAGAAAGCGGTGCCGCCGTGGTCATTGCCGGGCGCGGTCCGTTTGCGCGATACCCTGGCGCAGGGGGCGGCGCAGCGTTTTGACCCTCCGGCGCTGGGCGCTTCCGATCTGGCCTTCCTGCAATATACGGGCGGCACGACCGGGGTCGCCAAAAGCGCCATGTTGTCGCATGGCAATCTGGTGGCGAATGTTTGCCAGGCGCATGCCTGGATTCAGGCATCGGTGCGCGATGGCAAGGAATGCATCGTGACGGCCTTGCCGCTGTACCATATCTTCGCTCTGACAGCGAATTGCCTGATTTTCATGAAGATAGGCGCACGCAATGTTCTGGTGACGGATGCGCGCGATATTCCCGGCCTGATCAAAACCATGCGGGACTCAGGAATGACGGCATTTACCGGCGTCAACACGCTGTTCAATGCATTGCTCAATCATCCTGAGTTCGCCAAACTGGATTTTTCACAATTGCGCCTGACGCTAGGGGGCGGCATGGCCGTGCAGCGTGTGGTGGCCGAGCGCTGGAAGGAAATTACCGGCACACCGCTTGTGCAAGCCTATGGCCTGACGGAAACCTCGCCAGCCGTGACGATCAACCCCATGGACGGACATCATGTGGAAGGATCCATCGGTTTGCCGCTGCCTTCGACGGAGCTGAGCATTCGTGATGATGAAGGCAGGGAGCTGGCCGTCGGGGAAACTGGCGAAATCTGCGTGCGCGGGCCGCAGGTCACGTCAGGCTACTGGAAACGGCCAGAGGAAACGGCGCTGGCCTTTTATGCGGATGGCTTTCTGCGTACCGGCGATATCGGTTATGTCGATGACAAGGGCTTCGTGTTCCTGGTAGATCGCAAGAAAGACATCATTCTGGTGTCGGGCTTCAATGTCTATCCCAATGAAATCGAAGAAGTGGTGGCGACGCATCCGGGTGTGCGCGAAGTGGCGGCCGTAGGCGTGCCGGACCCGCGTTCCGGCGAAGCGGTCAAACTCTTTGTCATCCGGCGCGACCCTTCCCTGACAGCCGAAGCCTTGACGGCCTTCTGCCGCCAGCAACTGACGGGCTACAAGATTCCCCGCCACATCGAGTTTCGTGACGACCTGCCGCGTACCAACGTCGGCAAGATTCTGCGCCGCGAATTGCGCTGATACTCGCCGGAGGTGAACCCTCCGGGACCAGGCAGCAACCGCACAGACCCCGGGAAGACAGCGAAGCGCTTCCCGGGGTCTGCTTTTATGGCCGCCATGGCTTCTCTCTATAGAGGGGGGAAGCGCTGCCACGGCAAACCATGGCGGAAGGGGGCGGCTGTCTGTTTGCCTGTCTGCCTCGTATCGCGGCCAGGCTGCGTGAACCTTCATGCGAGGGGGCTCGGCGGCGCTTGCTGCGGCGCCTGACAGCAGGGGCGGCAATGCGATATTCCTCTATATAGAGAGCCGGTCCTTATAGAGAGCCCTATATATAGAGGCCTCTATATATAGGGCTAGCAGTGCAGCGAGAGAAAATGGCGGCTTGGCGGTCTGGGCAAGCCCCTCTATAGATAGGCGTGCCGCAGAGGCCTGGCGGCAGGTGTCTGGCCCTGGCCGGGGGAAAGGGCCAGGCGCACCCATCCGTCTGCCTAAGCGTTGGCCCGCCGGGCGCGGGCGGCCAGAAGGGCAGGAAAGGTGACAGGCCCCTGGCATAGAGACAGCCGCCAGGGGATGGGGGGCCACCCTGGGCCTTCAAATGCCACGACAGCCGGTTTTTTTTGGCCAAACGAAGATTTTCTC
>NZ_JBQEKA010000049.1:0-22052 GCF_052103615.1 Kerstersia sp.
GGCCCGCAGGCCCGCCACCGACGATCACGACGTCATATTCCATGGATTCGCGTTGGGACAATTGCGACATAGCTGATGGTTTTCCTTGCTGGAACTCGAAGTATGATGGGCGGGATTGTAGGGCAAGCTGGCAGCTCGTCAGGTGCGCAGCGCAGCTCTCTAATTACCGGTATTTCTATAGAACACCTTCTTGACCTCATCCGGCTCTTTGACCAGGAAAACCTGGCGCGGGCGGCAGGGGGCATCGTGCAGTCTTGAAGCCAGTAAGGAGCAGCAATCCATGGATAAAGTCTATCGAAGCGCGGCGCACGCGCTGGATGGCATCGTGGCAGACGGCCAGATCATCGGCGTAGGGGGTTTCGGTCTTTGCGGGATCCCTGAAGCGCTGATTGTGGCGCTGCGTGATAGCGGGGTGAGCGGCCTGACCTGCGTGAGTAATAACGCGGGGGTGGATGGCGCGGGCCTGGGGCAATTGCTGGCCACGCGTCAGGTGCGCAAAATGGTGTCGTCCTATGTGGGCGAGAACAAAGAGTTCGAGCGCCAGTATCTGGCAGGGGAACTGGAGGTGGAGTTCACGCCGCAGGGCACGCTGGCGGAAAAGCTGCGTGCGGGCGGGGCGGGCATTCCGGCTTTTTACACGCGTACCGGTGTGGGCACGATTGTCGCGGAAGGCAAGGAAATCCGGCATTTCGATGGCCATGACTATGTGCTGGAGCATGCGATTGTGCCGGATGTGTCACTGGTGCATGCGTGGAAGGCGGACCGCAGCGGCAACCTGATTTTCCGCAAGACGGCGCGCAACTTCAATCCGAATGTCGCGATGGCCGGGCGGGTGACGGTGGTGGAGGTCGAGCACCTGGTTGAGGTGGGCGAGCTGGAGCCGGACGCGATTCATTTGCCCGGTATTTTCGTGCAGCGCATTGTGGTCAATGCGCATCCTGAAAAACGCATCGAGCAGCGCACGACGCGCAGCGCCTGAGGAGGGCAGTACCGTGGCATGGAGCAGAGATGAAATGGCGGCCCGCGCGGCGCGCGAGCTGCAAGACGGCTTTTATGTGAATCTGGGCATCGGGCTGCCCACGCTGGTGGCCAACCATGTGCCGGCGGGGGTGGAGGTCTGGCTGCAATCGGAGAACGGTTTGCTGGGCATCGGGCCGTTCCCGGCGGAAGACGAGGTTGATCCCGACCTGATCAATGCAGGCAAGCAAACGGTGACGACCTTGCCGGGGTCATCCTTTTTTTCGTCGGCGGATTCGTTTGCGATGATCCGTGGCGGGAAGATCAATCTGGCGATTCTGGGGGCGATGCAGGTGTCCGAGCGGGGCGATCTGGCGAACTGGATGATTCCGGGCAAGATGGTCAAGGGCATGGGCGGTGCGATGGACCTGGTGGCGGGGGTAGGCCGGGTGGTGGTGCTGATGGAGCATGTGGCGCGGCGCAAGGATGGCGGCGAGGAAATGAAGCTGCTGCCCGCATGCAGCTTGCCGTTGACGGGGGTGGGGGTGGTGGACTTGATCATCACGGACCTGTGCGTGCTGGAAGTCACGGACAAGGGCCTGCGCCTGCTGGAGCTGGCGCCTGGCGTCACGGTCGAGGAAGTGCAGGCGAAAACCGCGGCCAGACTGGATGTGGCGGGGCACTAAGACTGTGCATCAAGACTGTGCATTAAGGGGTTGTACTAAGAGCCAGCAATAAGAGCAGCACTAAGAGTCTGCGCTAAGACCGCGTACCCATACTGTTTGCCAAGCCTGAGTGCTCCGGCTTGGCAAACAGGCGCTTAAGACTCAGGCTTAGCACCCAGGCTGAGTACTTCAGCTTAGTACTCAGGTTTCACGCTCAGGCTTCACGCCCAAGCCGAGGCTCAGGCCTGTATTTGCTCCCTGCCGCCAAATCAGGCGCCAGCCCCGCTGGCAAGTATGCGGGCGTGGCGGAAGCGGCGGGCGGCGGTATGATTTATGCGTGCAAACGTGAGAGTGCCGCAATGAATCAACATGCAATACAACAGCGCCTGGAGGCGTTTCGTCATGCCCTGACACAGACGGGCTGCCAGGCAGGGCTGGTGCTGACATCCGATCCGCATTTATCGGAATATCTGCCGGGGTATTGGCAAGTCCGTGAATGGCTGAGCGGTTTTACCGGTTCAGCGGGCAATCTGCTGGTGACACAGCAAGAAGCGGCGTTGTGGGCGGATAGCCGCTATTGGGAACAGGCGGAAGCGCAACTCGCGGGTACCGGAATTACCTTGATGCGTTTGGGGGGCGGCGCGCCAGGCATGGCGGACTGGCTCGCCGAGCAGGGCAGCACAGGCTGCCTGGCCGTGGATGGACGCACGCTATCGCTGACGTTCTGGCGGCGCATGGAGTCGGACCTGGCGGCGCGAGGCTGGCGTTTGCAGGTGGATTTCGAGGGCGTCAGCCAGGCCTGGGAACAACGCCCTGCATTGCCGGTGTCGCAGGTCGTGGAACATGATTTGGCCTGGGCAATCGAATCACGCGAAGAAAAGCTGGACCGGGTGCGCGCGGCCATGCGCAAGCAGGGGGCCGATTGGCATCTGCTTTCCACATTGGATGATATTGCCTGGCTGTTCAACCTGCGCGGCAGTGATGTGGATTACAACCCGGTGTTTCTGGCGCACGCGCTGATCAGCGCGGAAGGCCAGGCGCAATTGTTTGTTGATGCGTCACGGCTGGCCAGCGGCGTGGCGGAACATTTGCGCAGCGCCGGGGTGCAATTGCAGGCCTATGACAGCATTACCCATGCGCTCGAAGGGCTGCAGGGCCAGGGGCTGCTGCTGGATCCCTCCAGCGTAGTGGTGGACCTGGCCAGGCGTGTGCCGGAAACTTTGCCCACCATCGAGGCGCCGAATCCTTCACGTTTGTTCAAAGCCTGCAAATTGCCTGCGCAACAGGACCATATCCGCCGCGCGATGGAGCAGGACGGCGCGGCCTTGTGCGAATTTTTTGCCTGGTTCGAGCGTGAGCTGGCGGCTGGCGCAGCTTTGACGGAATTGACGGTGGACGAGGTCTTGACGGCGGCGCGGGCCCGCCGGCCGGATTTTGTTTCCTTGAGTTTCCCGACCATTGCCGGCTTCAATGCCAATGGCGCCATGCCGCATTACCGCGCCTTGCCGCAGGCCTATGCCGATATCGAAGGCAATGGCCTATTGCTTATCGACTCGGGCGCCCAGTATCTGGGGGGCACGACAGACATTACGCGGGTGGTGCCTATCGGCCAGCTTTCCGCTGAACAGCGGCGGGACTTCACGCTGGTGCTCAAAGGCATGATAGGCCTGTCGCGCGCCCGCTTTCCCAAAGGGGTCAGCGGACAGGCGCTGGATGTGCTGGCGCGCGCGCCGCTCTGGGAGCAAGGACTGGATTACGGCCACGGCACCGGACACGGCGTGGGCTATTTCCTGAATGTGCATGAAGGCCCGCAAAGCATTTCCTGGCGTGCGCCGGCGTCGGTGCCGCTGGAAGCCGGTATGGTGACTTCCAATGAGCCAGGCCTGTACCGGCCCGGTCAATGGGGCATACGCATTGAAAATCTGGTGCTGTCCGTCCCGGCAGAAGAAACCGAGTTTGGGGATTTCCTGGCGTTTGAAACTTTGACGCTGTGCCCGATAGATACGCGCTGCATAGACATCGGCCTGCTGCGCGAAGACGAGGTGCGCTGGCTGGATGCCTATCATGCGGAGGTACGTCAGCGTCTGGCGCCCTTGTTGCAGACAGCGTTGCAGGCAGAAGCATTGGCCTGGCTGGAGCGGCGCACCCAGGCCTTGCTGGAGCACTAAGCGCTAGGCACTAGTAGGCACTGAGCACTGAGCGCAGGGCCGAGGCAAGCGGCGGCAAGGCCGCCGCCATAAAAAAACGCGCACCGGTAAAAACCGGTGCGCGTTTTGCATGGGCGGGCGGGGCCGCCAGGGAATTATTTACTGCCGCGCAGGCGGGCGTCGATGTCAGCCATCCAGACCTGGTCGCAGGTAACTTCGGTTTCGGGCGCCTTGCCGTACACCTTGGTGGAGACGGCATTGCACCATTCTTGCGAACCCTGGTCGGGGCCGTGGCCCTGGCCATCGGTGATGCCGGCAGTGGTTTCGACCCAGTCGAACCATTCGTCGGTGCCGATGGACGGCGTGTCTGCCGACGGCGCAGCAGGCGCAGGCGCGCTGGCAGGTGGGTCGATCACAGGCGCGGGGGCCGACGCGGCAGGCGGCGCGCTGGGCGCCGGGTCGTTAGGCTTGTTATCGCAGGCGGCCAGCAGGGCCAAGGCGGGGAGCAGCACGGCAGCGCTGGCGATTTGGCGAGGGGAAAGACGCATGGGTGACTCCTATATGAAAATGGGCGGCCGGGGATGCGGCAGTGCGGCGGGCGCTGCCGTCAACTCAGACAGGGGCGGCGCACCGGCATCATGTGTCCATGATATCTGCGGCGGGAGCTACAAGGTTCGGCGGTATGTGTCCGTCTGCGACATCTGGTGACTGCCGGGCTGGCAGGGGCTGGGCCGGGGCAAGCAAGCAGGCGCCAATGCCGGGCCCGGCAGCCGCGCGCATGGCGGTTTTCCGGGCCGCGCCAGGCGCCGGAACGGGATTTCGCCTGTCTCCGGCAAGGCACAACTTGCAAGCTTGGCACTAGCGGCCCGGAAGCTGAGTTAAACTTCTTCTTTATCCCTATCAACCCGAACCCCGGACGTGGCTGGCCGTGCCCGGGGTTCCTGGGGATGGTGCGGGCTTGGCGCAAGCCGCCTGTTCTGTTCCAGACCGCAACGGCCGATTGCCCCGGCCGTATTCTGAAATGACCAAGTACGTATTCGTGACGGGCGGGGTAGTGTCCTCGCTTGGTAAAGGCATATCTGCAGCATCCCTGGCCGCGATTCTGGAATCGCGTGGCCTGCAGGTGACGATGCTCAAGCTCGATCCCTACATCAACGTCGATCCGGGCACGATGAGTCCGTTCCAGCACGGCGAAGTGTTCGTGACGGAAGATGGCGCAGAGACCGATCTTGACCTCGGCCACTATGAGCGCTTCATCTCGGCGCGCATGCATAAGGTGAATAATTTCACCACCGGCCAGATTTATGAATCGGTGCTGCGCAAGGAGCGCCGTGGTGATTACCTGGGCAAGACTGTTCAGGTGATTCCGCATATCACCAACGAAATCCAGGATTTCATCGCGCGCGGCGCCAGCGCTGCCTATAACGGCAACGCCGATGTGGCCATCGTTGAAATCGGCGGCACGGTCGGGGATATCGAATCCCTGCCGTTCCTGGAGGCCGTGCGCCAGATGAGCCTGCGTCTGGGCCGTGGCAATGCCGCTTTCGTGCACCTGACCCTGGTGCCTTTCATTCCTTCCGCCGGCGAACTGAAGACCAAGCCTACGCAGCATTCGGTGCAGAAGTTGCGCGAGATCGGCATTTACCCGAACGCGCTGCTGTGCCGCGCCGACCGTCCTATTCCGGACGAAGAGCGCGCCAAGATTTCGCTGTTCTCCAATGTGCCTCAGGATGCCGTGATTTCCGTGTGGGATGCCGAGTCCATTTACGAAATCCCCTCCATGCTGCACAAGCAGGGCCTGGATAGCCTGGTGTGCGATGCGCTGAACCTGAACCCGCCGCCCGCGGATCTGAGCGCCTGGGACGAGATGAATGCCGCGCTGCGCCACCCGGAATCGGAAGTGCGTATCGGGATGGTGGGCAAATATGTCGATCTGACCGAGTCCTATAAGTCGCTGAGCGAAGCGCTGGTGCATGCCAGCATTCACACGCGCAGCAAGGTCGTTATCGACTACATCGACTCGGAAGAAATCGAAAAGCGCGGCGCTGCCGAGCTGTTGTCCGGCCTGGACGCGATTCTGGTGCCTGGCGGTTTCGGCAAGCGCGGCACGGAAGGCAAGATTGCCGCCGTGCGTTATGCGCGTGAAAACAAGGTGCCTTTCCTGGGTATCTGCCTGGGCATGCAGCTGGCGGTGGTGGAATATGCCCGCCACAAGGCTGGCCTGGGCGGCGCCAACAGCACCGAGTTCGATCCGTCTGCCCCGCATCCGGTCGTAGCCCTGATTACCGAGTGGATGGATCGCGAAGGCCAGGTGGAGCGCCGCAGCGACAACTCCGATCTGGGCGGCACCATGCGCAAGGGCGCTCAGCGGGTGCCGGTCAAACCGGGCACGCTGGCGCACAAGATTTATGGCGATGAAGTCAATGAGCGCCATCGTCACCGCTACGAAGTCAACAACGTGTATGTGCCCCGTCTGGAAGAGGCTGGCCTGGTTATCAGCGCCCGCACGCCGACCGAGAATCTGCCCGAGATCATGGAAATTCCGGATCACCCGTGGTTCCTGGGCGTGCAATTCCACCCGGAATTCACTTCCACGCCGCGTGACGGCCATCCGCTGTTTACCGGCTATGTGCGTGCTGCCCAGGCCCAGCGCCAGGCGCGCCTGCAAGCTGAAAAGCAGTAAGCGGCGGCATTGCGGTATTTGACCGCCACGCTCTGAGTTTGGCGCTTTGCATGCGCCCAGGGCGGGCGGCGACAACCAGCGGCAGAGGGCCAGCAAGGCCTTTTGCCGCTGGCTGCCATGGACAGGTCGCCCAGGCAGGCTTTTCACGGCTGCCTGGGCGCATGAATATCTGAATCAGTAACCATCTGGGGGTTTTAAGACAATGAGTGCTATCGTCGATATCATCGGCCGCGAGATTCTGGATTCGCGCGGCAATCCCACCGTCGAGTGCGACGTTCTGCTGGAATCCGGCGCCATGGGCCGGGCCTCCGTGCCGTCGGGCGCTTCCACCGGTTCGCGTGAAGCCATCGAACTGCGTGACGGCGACAAGTCGCGCTATCTCGGCAAGGGCGTGCTGCGCGCTGTCGAAAACGTCAATACCGAAATCTCCGAAGCGCTGGTTGGCCTGGATGCCCAGGACCAGACTTTCATCGACCGTACCCTGATTGAACTGGACGGTACCGAGAACAAGGAACGTCTGGGCGCCAACGCGATGCTGGCCGTGAGCATGGCCGTGGCACGCGCCGCCGCCGATGAGGCCGGCCTGTCGCTGTACCGTTACTTTGGCGGTAGCGGCCCGCTGAGCATGCCCGTGCCGATGATGAACATCATCAATGGCGGCGCGCACGCCAACAATTCGCTGGACCTGCAGGAATTCATGATTCTGCCGGTGGGCGCCCGCAGCTTCCGCGAAGCCCTGCGCGTCGGCGCCGAAGTGTTCCACGCGCTCAAGAAAATCCTGCATGATCAAGGCCTGTCCACCGCAGTGGGTGACGAAGGTGGTTTCGCGCCCAGCGTGGAAAGCCATGAAGCCGCCATTCAGCTGATCCTGCGCGCCATCGAGGAAGCCGGTTACGAGCCGGGCACCCAGGTTGCGCTGGGTCTGGATTGCGCCAGCTCGGAGTTCTACCGTGATGGCAAATACCATCTGGCAGGCGAGGGCGGTGTTTCCCTGACGGCGGAACAGTTCACCGATCTGCTGGAGACCTGGTGCGATAAGTACCCGATCATCTCCATCGAAGACGGCATGGCCGAAGGCGATTGGGACGGCTGGAAGCATCTGACCGAGCGCCTGGGCAAGAAAGTCCAGCTGGTGGGTGACGACCTGTTCGTGACCAACACCAAGATCCTGAAGGAAGGCATCGACAAGGGCATCGGCAATTCGATCCTGATCAAGATCAATCAGATCGGCACGCTGACGGAAACCTTTGCCGCCATCGAGATGGCCAAGCGCGCGGGCTACACGGCTGTCGTGTCGCACCGTTCGGGCGAAACCGAAGACTCCACGATTGCCGATATCGCTGTCGCAACCAATGCCATGCAGATCAAGACCGGTTCGCTGTCGCGTTCCGACCGCATGGCCAAGTACAACCAGCTGCTGCGTATCGAAGAAGAGCTGGCTGATGTGGCACACTATCCCGGCGTTGAAGCTTTCTATAACCTGCGCTGATCGCTGTCGTGAGGGCTGAACGTGGCGGTCCGCCCGTCAGCCTTCCTTGATGGATACACACATGCGGCTGCTTGCACTGCTACTGCTGCTTCTGGTTGGTTTGATCCAGTACCCTTTGTGGTTAGGCAAGGGAGGCTGGTTCGCAACCCATGAATTGCAGCACCAACTGGTCGAACAGCTGGATGTCAATGAAGGTCTGCGCGCGCGTAATCTGGCGCTCGATGCCGAAGTGCGCGACCTGCGCACGGGCACGGAAGCTCTGGAAGAGCGGGCGCGCGGGGAATTGAGCATGATGCGCCAGGAAGAAGTCTTTGTGCGCATCCTGCCCCAGGGCGCACCCTTGCCCGAAGTGAAGCGACCCGAGGCGAACGCGCAAAATCGCCGCCGTTGAGACGGGCTGGCAGCTGTGCTGCCAGGATAAGCGCCGTAAGCCATCACCGCCCCAGAGCTGATATCTGGGGCGGTTTTTTTATGGCGGCGCGGCGGCGCGCAAAAAAGCCCGCCACGGCAGGCGACAGCAAGCAGCCGTGCGCGGCATTCAGGCATGGAGGGCATCAGGATGGGGATGCGCTAAAGCGATCTTCTCAGGTATGCGGCGGCTGTCGCTGCCGCTGCTGAGTGTTGGCACCTGCGCCTGCGCCATGATTTATTTACGGCTGTGCGGCGACTGGCGCGGGCTGATAAAAGGCTTGTGCGCGGGCGCCGTGAGGGGTTCAATGGCAGGCTGTGGCCAGCGGCTCGGGCGGGCCGGACGGAAGCGCGCTGAATGATGTCTTTGACGGTATTTCTCTGGATATTGCTGGCGGCCGCGTGTCATGCGACCTGGAATGCGATCGTCAAAGGGGGGACGGATACCTTATTGACGACGGTGCTGATTGCCGCCAGCGCCATGTTGATGGGGACTGCTGTGCTGCCGTTTCTGCCTGCCCCGGCACAGGCAAGTTGGCCCTTCATTGCCTTGTCCACGGCCTTGCAGATTGCTTATTACTTGCTGCTGGCCAGAACCTACCGCATTGCCGATATGAGCCAGACGTATCCCGTCATGCGGGGCACGGCGCCATTGATCGTGGCCTGTATCGGCTTTGTCTTTCTGCATGACTTCATCAAACCGGCGGGGTGGCTGGGCATTGCCGTCATTTGCCTGGGCGTGCTCAGTATGGCCTTGGCGCCTGCCGCGGGGCGCCGCGCCAGCGGCATCCGCCCGGCGCTGTGCAACGCGCTCGTCATCGCCAGCTATACCTTGGTGGATGGCGCCGGGGTGCGGCTGTCAGGCGCGCCGGTCGCTTATACGCTTTGGATTTTCCTGCTGACAGCCATTCCTTTGCTGGGCTGGGCCTTGTTGTCGCGCCCTGCGCAGTTTTGCCATTATGCGCGGCAGAACTGGATGCTGGGCGTGGCAGGCGGCGCCGGTACCTTGTTGTCCTACGGCGTGGCGCTATGGGCCATGACGCAGGCGCCAGTAGCCGTGGTAGCGGCGCTGCGGGAAACTTCCATTCTGTTTGGCGTCTTGATTTCCGCCTGGGTGCTGAAAGAGCAGGTCGGGCGCCGGCGCTTGCTGGCAGCGGCTGTGATTGCGGCAGGCGCGGGGATTCTGCGGCTGGCATAGCGAGGGCAGCGCCGGGTGTCTGGTTCGGGCAACAGGCTGGCTAGCAATAGGCCGGGTAATAGTCCGAGCAATAGTCCGAGCAATAGTCTGGGCAATAGGGGCCGGGCAAATAGTCCGAGCAACAAGCCGGGCAGCTAGCACCGGTATTTGGCCAGGGGCAGGCCAGCTCAGCCGCGTGCCGCTGGCCGCGGCGCGGGAGGGCTGGCGGGGCAGCAGAGCAGGGTATCGCACAGGGCCTCATCGGCCTCGGGCAGCGAGGAGGCAGGCAGTTCAGGGCCGTCAGGGATGGCAGAAATGGGGATGTCAGGCAGGCCAGGCGAAGGCGCAGCTTCTTCTGGCAGGGGGAAGGGCCCAGGCAGTACCGGTAGTGTTGGTGGTGCAGGCAATGCAGGCAATGCCGGTATAGGGCCGGGCAAGCTGCCGCCTGGATGTTGCCCGGCGCGGGAGGCGCCGTCTGGCAAGACGGCCGTGACAGGCGGGGGCAGATGATCCGTGCTTTGCAAGCGCTGTTGCGGCCAGGCCCAGGCTTCCGATGCCATGGGCAGAGAGGCGCGGCGATAGATGGGCCAGAGCCCTGCTTGGGCAATTTGCCCGCTGTCATGATCTGTCTGCGCGGGCAGGAATATGCTGCCCAGGCGCAGTAGCCAGCGCGCAGGCGGGCTGAGCGGCTGATGCAGATAGCGCAGCTCCAGCGTCAGGAGATTGGCTTCAAAGACCGTCTGGCCGGAGAGAGGGCCTTTGCCTTGCGGCCATCCTTGGGACAGGTGTTCCTGATGGCGCAGATCCTGATAGAAAAAGGCCAAGGCGGCCGAGGCGCTGCCGGTTGGGCTGGCGGCGGTATTGCCTGTCTTGCTGCGTCCGGGGGCGGCATGGTCGGCCAGGCTGTCCGGGCCGGGGTTCAGGATATCCAGCCGCCATGCGGCAAGGCCGCTGGCCGCTTCGCGCCGCCGCCAGCTCCGGCGCAGCTGGGTGCCAGCCGTGAGGCCTGGAGGATCGGGCTGGCTGGCGCGCATGGCATGTTCAAAGGCCTGTTGCATGGCATGAGGGCTGGCATGGTCGCTGGCGCCAGCACGCAGGGCTTCGAGCAAGGCCAGTTCGGCGATCTGGGCGGTATTGCGGCCGTGCTCGAATTCCACGGCGGCCAAGGCCAGCGCGCCCAGAATCAGCAGCGCCAGTGAGGATTCCGCCATGGCGCTTCCCAGGGACTGATGGGGCGTGCCTGAGCGCGCGCAGGCTGCGCGGGCCAGTGTTGTTCGGGCTGAAGTCTGGGGCGCTGCTAGGGGTGCCGATAAGGCTGCTGGTGTGGCCGCCAGGGGCGGGGGATGGCGGCGCGGAATAGGCATAAGGCCGGCGCAGGAGAGGTGACAGGCAGAGTCTGCGCGTTTTCCGGCAGGCTGTCAGGTCGCAATACTACGGTACTGGGCGGGCGGCTGGCTGGGCGGCGCTAGGCCGCCGCTGATAGCAAAACCGGCCTATGAGCCCATGGGGGCCGGTGACAGACAGTGGGGGCATGTCCTGCCAGAAGGCAGGACACTGAGGCGGAATCAGTGCCGCGTGCCGGCCTGATCGGCATTGCCTGCCGGACTGGGCGAGGCAAACAGCGCGGCGGCATCGACCGGGTCGAAGACATAGGGCTTGCCGCAGAAATCGCACTGTACTTCGATCTTGCCTTGTTCAGCGATGATCGAATCGGTTTCCTGCTGGCCCAGCATGCGCAGCATGCCAGCGACGCGGTCACGGGTGCAGGGGCAGAAATAACGGATGCTGCGCGGCGGCAGTTCCAGCAGGCTTTCTTCCCAGAACAGACGATGAATCAAGACATCGGTGTCATTGCCCAGCAATTCCTGATAGCTCAAGGTGCTGGCCAGGGTTGTGGCGCGTTCCCAGGAATCATCCATCTGATCGGCGGGCAGTTCGCTGTCGGTCGCCAGGGTGCCGCCGTGATCGGGCAGACGCTGGATCAGCAGGCCAGCGGCCCGCTTGTCGTTGGCGGCAAGCCACAGGCGCGTGTCGAGCTGCTCGGACGACTTCATATAGTGTTCCAGCACTTCGGAAACGTTTTCGCCGATGAGCGGCACGACGGCCTGATAAGCCTGTTGGCCGGGCAGCTTGTTGCGCGGGTCGAGCACGGCCACGAAGCGGCCTTGGCCGCCTGGGTTCAGCAGGGCTTGCAGCCCGACGCCTTGCGGCCACGCCTGGCCAGAGCGCAGCTTGACCGTGGCGCGGATGGAAAGGTCGCTGCGGCATTCGACTACCAGCAGGGCAATGGCGCCATCGCCCTGGATTTGCAGCAGCAGCGAGCCGTCCAGCTTGAGGTTCGCGGTCAGCAGCGTGGCTGCGGCAACCAGCTCGCCGAGCAAGTCACGCACGCCTTCCGGGTATTGGACATGCTGCAGGGAGTCTTGCCAGGATTGATCCAGCGAGGCGGTGACAACACGCACGCGCTGGTCGGTAAAAAGGTATTTTTTCAGGGTGTCGGTCATGATGATCACATCTTAACTCAAGCCCCTGTCAGGCTGGCAGAGGCGTCAGGCGATGCGTTGCAGTCGGGTGCGGTAGCGCTGCGCGCGCGCCACATAACGCTGGGTGTTGGCATGCATGCCAGCCACTTCTTCGTCGCTCAGCGTGCGGACGATTTTGCCGACGCCGATGACCAGGGAGCGCTCCGGGATATGGCGTCCTTCAGGGACCAGCGCGCCTGCGCCGATCAGACAGTCGCGGCCGATGACGGCGCCATTGAGGACGACGGCCTGGATGCCGACCAGGCTGCCGCTGCCGACCGTACAGCCATGCAGCATGGCCTGGTGGCCGACGGTGACATTGGCTTCGACTGTCATGGGGAAGCCTGGGTCGGCATGCAGAATACAGCCGTCCTGGATATTGCTGTTGGCGCCCACCACAATGGGCGCGCTGTCGCCGCGCAGGATGGTGCCGGGCCAGAGCCCTACACCTGCGTGCAGGGTGACGTCGCCAATAACGACAGCGTTATCGAATAAATAGGCATCCGGGTCGATACGAGGAATCAAATCGTCCAGTTGATACACAGGCATAGTCAGTCTAGTCCATCAGGCCGTGGTGTTGGAGGAGCGCCGGACGCGCAAGGCCGCAGGATGGGTAGGGCGGGCATTCGGGCGGCTCGCCGCAGGTTTTTTGCTGCGCCCGGATCCGTAGGGCTTTTCCGTTGGCGGCATGGGCAGCGGCAGAATGCGGCCTTCAGAATCCAGGGCGGCATGCAGCCCGGTACGCATCCAGGTCATGGGCGCAGGCTGGATTTCACCTTGCTGCCAGATGCCAACCGGGAATAGCGGGTCAGTGTGACCATGGCGGTCGTACTGGCGCAGGGCCAGTTCGCCCTGCACGCCTGGGGGCAGTTCGTTGTCTGCGGCATCCAGCGCCGCCAGGTAGTGCCCAGGATAGGGGCGGCCGGGGCTGTGATCGGCAGCGGCCCATTTCTCGCCGCTATCACCGGCCAGGCCGTACATGCCATGGGCGCCATAGACGGCATTGGGGCGGCGGCCCAGCAGTTCCTGGCAGCGCTGCATGTCGGTGTCACGGTAGGTGCCCGTCACAAGGGCGGCAATGGCGTTCAAACTGGCCAGCGGCAGCGGCGGATGGCCGGGCGCACAGAATTCGCGCAAGGTATCCTGGGTGGCGATCAGATCGCTGATGCGCAGCCGGTACAGGCGCGACAGCAGCGAAGCGGCATCCAGCGGCTGGGTGATGGCAATCGCGGTGGCGCCAAAATAAAGCGCTGGCAAGACGGCGCCCAGCAGGACATCAGCCTGCGCCCAGTTGGCTGCGATCCAGAGGCGGTCCTTGCCTCGCGGAAACCAGTCCAGCGAGGCGACGAAGGCGGGCAGGTTGCCAATCAGGGCGCTATGCGGCAGCAGGACGCCTGCATGCTGCGGGCCGGCCTCCGGCGGGAAATGCAGCAGGGCTGGCGCATCAGGGGGCAGCGGGACCGGATGAACCCCATTGGGCTGCCGGGCCAGCAGGCCGCGCCAGGCCACGCAATGTTCGCTTTCCATGCCCTGGCCGACAAGTCTTGTGCCACTGGGCAGGCGGGCGCGTTCGGCCAGGTAGGCCGCCAGCGCGGGGTCATCAAGCACGACAGCGCGCGGTGCGGATTGCCGCAGCCGCTGGGCCAGTTGCGTGGGCGGCACCCGGGACGACAGAGGCATGACGATGGCGCCCAAGGTCCAGGCGGCCAGGGCGGCAATGACCAGGTAGGCGGGATCGCTCAGCAGCAGGGCCACGCGGTCGCCGCGCTGGATGCCCATGCGCGCCATGCCGCCAGCGAGTCGGCTGGAAATGTTTTGCAGCTGGCCGTACTGCCAGGTCGTGGCATCGCCTTCACTTTTTTCCACTACCAGCGCCACACGGCGGGCATCGGACGGGCTGATCGACCATTGGACGCAACAGGGCTGCGCCAGGTTGAACTGTGCAGGCAACAACCACCGGAAGGATTCGTAAAGCTGCGAATATTGGTCGTTCATAGGCCCGTGGACTGGGAAGACGCCAGCTGCTGTCAAACTACCTGCATGCAGAAACATGCAGGTAAATTGTGCATAAATGCCTGCGTCGGTATGCTTTCACGCCATAAGCATGAACCAGGGCGAAGGTTTGTGCAATATGCCAGACAGGTTTAGCGTGTTTTCCCCGACGCTCTCAGGCCCGCTGTTTTGCTTTTGCGGCTCAGGGCGGAAGGCAGCGCCGGCAGCGAAACCGGCTGGTGCGACGGCGCGGACTGGCGGGTATGCAGGTTGGCGTAAACGGACCAATCCAGCAAGGAGAGCTGGCCGTCGTGGTCTTCCGTCAAGGCCGACAGGCTTTCTACCCAGTCGCCGTCGTTGCAGTAGAGAATGCCGTCAATCTCGCGCATTTCCGGCTTGTGGATATGGCCGCAGATAATGCCGTGCATGCCCCGGCGGCGGGCTTCACCGGCCAGGGCTTCCTCGAAGTCCGTGATGTAGGACACGGCATTCTTGACCTTATGCTTCAGGTATTGGGATAGCGACCAGTAGTGCAGGCCGCGCCGGTGGCGAAAGCGGTTGTAATGATTATTGAGCCAGATGGCGCAGGTATAGAGCCGGTCGCCGAGGTAGGCCAGCCATTTGCCATGCTGGATGACGGCATCGAAGCGGTCGCCATGCATGACCAGAAAGCGGCGTTTGTCGGCGGTGAGATGTTCGATTTCGTCGTGAATTTCGATATCGCCAAAGGCATAGCCCAGGAATTGCCGGGCGAACTCATCATGGTTGCCGGGAATGAAGTAAACCCGTGTGCCATTGCGCGACAGGCGCAGTATCTTTTGCACCACATCGTTGTGCGCGCGGGGCCAATGCCAGTGCCGCCGCAATTGCCAGCCGTCGATGATATCGCCGACCAGGTAAAGCGTCTGGGTTTCGTTGTATTCGAGAAAATCCAGCAGGAAATTGGCTTTGCAGCCCGAGGACCCCAGGTGCAGATCGGAAATCCAGAGCGTGCGCCAGCGCTTGACTGTCTTGCCGCCGGGTTCTGCGGATTCCGTGGCCCGTCCGGCCTGGGCATCTGAATGAGGCGAGGTGGTCATGGCGGCTCCCGTGCGATGGCATTGCCAACATGGAAACATGGCGGGATGACGCGTTTGTGACGGCATTCCGGAGAGAGCCGCGTCTATGCGACTTGCCGATGGAGATTGTTCGGCATTTTCCGGTTTTTTTTTGGACAGGGCGGCTGGGGCAGTCGCCGCGCCACCGTCAGGGTGGCGCGGTCCAGAGAGGGGATCAGCCCCGGTTGGAGCCTTCGACGAGGTCGAAGGAGAACAGGCGGCATTCCAGCGCGCCATTGAAGACGGGCTGGCGGCGTGATGCCTTCAGGCGCATGGCCTGGGGCAGGGACATATCGTTGGAAATGACATTCAGGTGCCAGCCTGCGTAATTGTGCTTGAGGTGGCTGGCCCATTCCTGCCAGAGCACGTCCTCATGCTCGTCCAGGCGTTCGCCATAGGGCGGATTGGTGACAATCCAGCCGCTGTCGGCGGGCGGCGCGAAATGACGGGCATCGCTAACTTCAAAGCGGATCGCATCCGGGCCGAGGCGGGCGCGTTCGGCATTGCTGCGGGCGGCGGCAATGACGGCGGGGTCAAGATCCACACCCACCAGCGGCGCGTCCAGGGACGGCAGAATGGCGGCTTGCGCTTCCTGGCGCAATTGCCCCAGCTGGTAGGCGTCATAGTCACGCAGGCGCTCGAAACCGAAGGGACGGTTCATGCCCGGCGGGACACCCAGGGCGATCCAGGCGGCTTCGATCAGAATTGTGCCGCTGCCGCAGAACGGATCCATCAAGGCGGCTGCCGGGTCCCAGTCAGACAGGGCCAGCAGGCCTGCTGCCAGGTTTTCACGCAAGGGCGCGGCGCCCTTGTCGTAGCGCCAGCCGCGCTTGAACAAGGATTCGCCGGAGGTGTCCAGGTAGAGCGTCGCCGTGTCTTCCGACAGGAACAGGTGGACGCGCGCGTCGGGGCGGACGGTGTCGATATCGGGGCGGGCGCCTTCACGGGCGCGCAGGCGGTCACAAATCCCGTCTTTGACGCGCAGATTGCAGTATTGCAGGCTTTGCATCGGGCTGCGGATGGCCGAGGTATCCACGCGCAGGCGGTGTTCCGGGCCGAACCATTGTTCCCACTCGGTCTCAGCGGCCAGCGCCAGAATATCGTCTTCGGTTTGCACCGGACCTTGAGCCAATTGGATCAGAACACGGGTGGCCAGGCGCGAATACAGGTTGGCGCGCATGACGCCGCGCCAATCGGCCTCGAAGTGGCAGCCGGCGCGGCCCTGGCGGACCTCAGCGAAATCCAGTGCCTGCAATTCTGCTTCCAGTGCGGCTTCCAGGCCTTGCGGGCAGGAAGCGAACACTTTGAATACGGCGGCTTCTCGTGCCTGAGCGCCTGCGCCGATGTTGCTGCTGCGCGCCTGGAAACCGCCATCATGGCGGGGGCGGGCAGAAAAACCATCGTCGCGGCGTTCGCGCGGGGCGAAGCTGCCTTCACGGCGGTCACGTTGCTCACGCGGCTTGAAATCGCCTTCGCGGCGTGGGCGGGAGGAGAAATCACCATCGCGGCGTTCACGCGGGGCAAAGCTGCCTTCACGGCGGTCGCGCTGTTCACGCGGTTTGAAATCACCTTCACGGCGCGGGCGGGAAGAGAAATCGCCATCGCGGCGTTCACGCGGGGCAAAGCTGCCTTCACGGCGGTCACGTTGCTCACGCGGCTGGAAATCACCTTCGCGGCGCGGACGGGAGGAGAAATCCCCCTCGCGGCGCTCACGCGGGGCGAAGCTGCCTTCACGGCGGTCACGCTGTTCACGCGGTTTGAAATCGCCTTCACGGCGCGGGCGGGAAGAGAAATCTCCATCGCGGCGCTCACGCGGGGCGAAGCCGCCTTCACGGCGGTCACGTTGCTCACGCGGCTTGAAATCACCTTCACGGCGCGGGCGGGAGGAGAAATCCCCGTCGCGGCGCTCACGCGGGGCGAAGCTGCCTTCACGGCGGTCGCGCTGTTCACGCGGCTGGAAATCGCCTTCACGGCGCGGACGGGAAGAGAAATCACCGTCGCGGCGTTCGCGCGGGGCGAAGCCGCCTTCACGGCGCTCGCCCGTGCCGGTTTTCTGGCTGTCATCCTGAGCGCGCTGCCGCTCCTTGTGTACGCGGGCACGGCTGCCGGAGCGCATGCTGGGCGTGTCTTTCTTTTGTGCTGACGGTGCGGCCGGGCGGGCCGAGATAGTCAGGGTCTTGCGGGGAGGAGCGGAATCGTTGGATGACATGGGTGTGGCGGCAGGCCGCGCAATAAGAAGAAAATGATCCGGCGATGGCCGGGGAACGTCAGGGCCGATATTTCATCGGCAGGCAAACGCAGCAGGCGTTCACCCAAGGCAGGAAAGTCCTGCGGAACCGGCCTGCCGCAAGATACGCGGCAGGCCGGGCCTGGTGCCATATTTGCCTGCATCAGGCGGTATAGCGGCACTCAGGAATACGTATGACGGGGCAGATATTAACCGCGCAACTGGCCTTCGCCAGTCAGCACCCATTTTTCTGTCGTCAGGCCTTCCAGGCCAACCGGGCCGCGGGCGTGCAGGCGATTGGTGGAAATTCCAATTTCTGCGCCCAGGCCATATTCGAACCCGTCAGCAAAGACAGTAGGCAGATTGACATAAACCGAGCTGGAATCGACTTCACGCTGGAAACGCTGGGCCTCGCGCAGCGCTTCGGTCACGATGCTTTCGGTATGGCCGGAACTCCAGGTGGCGATGTGCTCCATTGCCTCATCCATGCTATCGACGATGCGGATGGCGAGAATGGGAGCCAGGTATTCGGTGGCCCAATCTTCATTGGTGGCCGCCTGCGCCGAAGGTACCAGCGCGCGGGTGCGTTCACAGCCGCGTAATTCTACGCCGTGATTTTGCAGCGCGCTGGCAAGGCCAGGCAGGAAGCGTTCGGCGACTGTGGCGTGTACCAGCAGCGTTTCCATGGTGCCGCAGACGCCGTAACGGTAGGTCTTGGCATTGAAGGCGACACGATGGGCGGTTTCCAGGTCGGCATGCTGATCGACATAGACGTGGCAGTTGCCGTCCAGATGCTTGATCATGGGCACGCGGGCCTCGGCGGACAGGCGCGCCACCAGGCTTTTGCCGCCACGCGGCACGATGACATCAATGTATTCGGTCATGGTGACCAGGTGGCCGACAGCGGCCCGGTCCGTGGTTTCCACGACTTGCACGGCTTCTGCGGGCAGGCCGGCAGCGGACAGGCCCTGGCGCACGACGGCGCCCAGGGCGATATTCGAGTGCAAGGCTTCTTTGCCGCCGCGCAGGATGGCGGCATTGCCGGACTTCAAACAGAGCGCGGCGGCGTCGATGGTGACGTTGGGACGCGACTCGTAAATGATGCCGATGACACCTAGCGGGACCCGCATTTTCGCGATACGCATGCCGTTAGGGCGCTGAGTCGTGGGCGACAGGCTGCCGACCGGGTCCGGCATGGCGGCAATCTGTTCCAGGCCGGTTGCCATCAGGCCCAGCGTCTTTTCGGAAATGCGCAGCCGGTCAACCAGCGCGGGCTGCAACTGGTTGTCGGCGGCGGCCTGCAGATCCAGGGCATTGGCGGCCAGGATGGCTTCGCGCTGTTCATGCAGCGCCTGGGCCATGCCGCGCAGCGCATCATTCTTCGCCTGGCTGCTGGCACGCATCATGTGGCGCGATGCCGCGCGGGCGCGCCGGCCCAGCTCCTGCATGGCGGTAAAAAGCGTATCGGTGGTCATGGGGTAAAGAAAAAAAGAGGGCTATACGCCATTCTATCCGGCTCTGGCGGGTAACGACAGGCGCAGGGCCAGGCGCAGCATTTCTTCCCAGGGATCTTGCATGCGCCCTTCGGTGCGCAGGCCTTTGATGAGACGGTCGATATCGTGAGCGTGCTGCACGGCGGCGGGCCAGATGCGCGGTGAAATACGGCCCAGTGCCTGGCGTGCCAGGCGTTCGTGATCGCCAAAAATGCGCATTTTGCGCATGTGGGTATTGAGATCCTGGCCAGCCGCGCGTGCCTGGGCAAGCCGGGCCAGCAGCCGGACTTCTTCGCCGACGGCCCAGAGTACCAGCGGCAGGGCTTCGCCTTCGGCGCGCAGGCCGTCAAGAATGCGGGTGACGCGTGCCGGATCACCGGCAAGCATGGCATCGCGCAGGCCGAAAATGTTGTAGCGCGCGACATTCAGCACCGCAGACTGCACCTGTTCGGCAGACAGTTCGCCTTCGGGAAACAGCAGGCCGAGTTTGAGGATTTCCTGGTGGGCGGCGAGCAGATTGCCCTCGACTTTTTCGGCCAGCCACTGGCGCGTGTCTTTGTCTATGCTTTGATTCTGCGCGGCGAGCCGTTCGCCAATCCAGCCGGGCAGACGCGGCAGATCGACATTGGGAATTTCTATCAATGTGCCATTGCTGGACAGGGCCTGTAGCCACTTGCTGTCGCGCAGGGCTTTATCCAGGCGCGGCAGGGCAAGAATGATCAGGGCATCGGGCAGCGCCTGGCCGCCTGCCTGTTCCGCCATGCGTTGCAGCGCCTCGGCGCCGGGCTTGCCTGGCTTGCCGGTGGGCAGTTTCAGTTCCAGCAGCTGGCGGTCGCCAAAGAGCGAAATGCTGCGGGTGGAAGCTTCGATTTGCGACCAGTCGCTGCGGGCGTCCACCACCAGGGATGTCCTGTCGGTATAGCCGGCAGCACGCGCGGCCTGGCGCAGCAGATCCACGGTTTCCATGACCAGCAAGGTCTCGTCGCCTGCCACGATATAGATCGGAGCAAGGCTATCCGGTTGGCGGGCCAGTTGCTGGCGCAGGTGGGAGACGTCCATGGCGATGCCGGGGGCGGCCGGGGGTCAATGCTGCGGAATAGGCGCGCGGCGGCCAGCGGCGGGGGCTGGCGCTGGCGGCAATTCCGCATTTTCTTTCTGATAGGCCTCAAACGCTTCTGCGACATCAGGCGCCGTCAGGCGCCGCAGCAGGCGTTCGACCACGCTTTGCTCCATGCTGTTGAAGAGCGTGTCCATTTCGCTTTGCTTGGCCTGCACCAGCTGTTCTTCATAGGGCAGGTCACGGCTGGCGGTGAGCGTGGTGTCCGGCAGCAGAATGTCGCCGCTGGCCGTGGTCAGCCGGAACACGTAGCTCAGGATGAGTTCGTATTCTTCGACACGGCCTTGCGGAGTCAGGCTGACTTCGCGCTGGGTGCGCGATTGGCTGACTTCGATCAGGCTGGCGGCGGCCTTGTCGGCGCTATCGACCAGCTTGGTGTTGGGCGAGGCGGCTTCCAGCGCGCGCCGCAGGCTGGAGCCGAACCGGGTGTTTTCCGGTATGCCGACGTACAGACTGTCAAAAGGCAGCGGCGAGACGCCGCGCAGCGTGAAGCCGCATGCGCCCAGCGTCAGCATGATTGCCATGGCGGCCAGGATGCGCAGGGATAGTGACATGCGGCTTCTCCTCGGGTTATCAGCCGACGACGTTGACCAGCTTGCCCGGCACGACGATGACGCGCTTGGGCTGGCGGCCTTCCAGGAAGCGGATCACGGCTTCATGGCTGGTGGCGGCTTGCTCGATGGCTTCCTTGCTGGCGCCATTGGGCACGCTCAGGCTGCCGCGCAGCTTGCCGTTGACCTGCAGCATGAACTCGATTTCGTCCGCGACCAGCGCTGCTTCATCCAGCACCGGCCAGGGGGCATCGAGCAGGTCGCCCAGGCGTGCCGCATAGCCCAAGTCGTTCCACAGATTCCAGGTGACATGGGGAACCACGGGATAGAGCACGCGGATCAGAATGCCCAGGACTTCGGCCAGCGCGGCCTGCGCCGCCGGGCTGTCAGGCAGTTCGCTGTCGTCGATGACGTTGAGCATCTTCATGCAGGCCGACACGACGGTGTTGTACTGGATGCGGCTGTAGTCGTAATCGGCCTGTTTGAGCAGCGTGTAGATTTCGCGGCGCAATTCCTTGACGGCCTTGTCGGCGCCTTGCCAATCCGGCGTGTCAACCGCCAGGCCCTGGGTGACCGCCGGGTGCAGGCGGTGCGCCACCGACCAGAGACGGCGCAGGAAGCGGTTGGCGCCCTCGACACCGGCTTCAGACCATTCCAGCGTTTGCTCGGGCGGGCTGGTGAACATGACGAACAGCCGCGCGGTGTCGGCGCCCTGGCTGTCGATCAGCGATTGCGGATCGACCCCATTGTTCTTGGACTTGGACATGGTGCCGACGCCGCCGTAGTCGATGGGGCTGTCGTCTGCCTTCAGGCGGGCGCCGGTGATGGAGCCCTTGGCATCGTAGCTGTTTTCGACTTCTTCCGGCCAGAAATACTCGATGCCGCCGCGTTCGTTGCGGCGCGAATAAATGTGGTTCAGCACCATGCCCTGGCACAGCAAGCGGGTGAAGGGCTCGTCGAATTTGACGAGATCCATGTCACGCATGACACGGGTCCAGAAACGCGCGTACAGCAGGTGCAGCACGGCATGTTCGATGCCGCCGATGTACTGGTCCATCGGCATCCAGTAGTCGTTGCGGGCATCGACCATGGCCTGGTCGTTGCCGGGCGAGGTATAGCGCATGAAGTACCAGGACGAGTCCACGAAGGTGTCCATGGTGTCGGTTTCACGGCGCGAGGCCTGGCCGCACTTGGGGCAGCTGCATTTCAGGAAGGCTTCATCCGTGGCCAGCGGGTTGCCGCTGCCGTCAGGAATCAGATGCTCGGGCAGCACCACCGGCAGATCCTGCTCGGGCACCGGCACCGGGCCGCAATCCGGGCAGTGGATGATGGGGATGGGGGTGCCCCAATAGCGCTGGCGCGAGATACCCCAGTCGCGCAGGCGGTAGGTAATTCGTTTTTCGCCCAGGCCAAGCGCTGTCAGGTCGCTGGCGACGGCATCGACTGCTGCTTCATAGGCCAGGCCATCGTATATGTCGGAGTTGATGGTGACGCCAGCCTGCTTGTCGCCGTACCAGTCCTGCCAGG
>NZ_JBQEKA010000050.1:0-21818 GCF_052103615.1 Kerstersia sp.
GACTTCGACCAGCGCTTCCGGCAGGCCTTCATGGCCGACCACCTGGCTGCCGCCCGGCGCGAGCGCGATGCCTGGATGGATACCTCTGAGGGCGCCCTGGCCCTGCTGCTGCTGCTGGATCAATTCCCGCGCAATGCCTTCCGCGGCACCGCCCACATGTTTGCCACCGATCCGCTGGCGCAGTTCTATACCGAACAGGCGCTGGCTTTCGGCCACGACCTGGCCGTGGAGCCGCCGCTGCGCCCCTTCATGTACCTGCCGCTGGAACATGCCGAGGACCTGGAAGCGCAGGTGCGCTGTGTGGCGCTCTGTCGGCCGCTGGGCGGGGAAACCCTGCGCTATGCGGAAGTCCACCACGAGATCATCAGCCGCTTCGGCCGTTTTCCGCACCGCAATGATGTGCTGGGGCGCGTCACGACCACTGAAGAAGAAGCCTTTCTGCGCGGCGGCGGCTTCGGCGGCTAGGCGCGCGGCGGCCGCTGGCTGGCCGCCTTGTAACCACCTGGTACTGAAAACCCGGAAAACCTCTGGAAATCCGAAACTTAGCGGGTTTCCCCGGCGCTTTAGATGTTAATGTTGCATTGCAATATTTTCTGCGATGTAATCGCAGCAGAGGTACGCATGTTCCGCTGCGCCGTGAGCCTGACGGCGCCGTTCTGATCAATACGGAGTCCGCCATGCCCACCAGCCCACGCGCCAGCGTCCGCGCGCCAACCAATACCCCATCCCAGGCCCAGGGCACGCCCCTGACCTCCCTGTTTTCGCTGACGCCCTGGTCGGCCGCCATGACCTATGCCGTCGATGCCTGGCAACGCTCCGTGCTGTACGCAGATGTCATGCGCCAGCGCGGCAACCAGTATCAGGAGCACCTGGCGCAGCAGGAACCCAATGTTCTCAGCATGCAATCGGAAATCATCGCCCGCGGCAATACCTTGCCGCGCCCGGTGAATTACATGCTGTCGCGCATCATCCCGCCCGCAGACGTCATCATCGACCCGCGCAAGCGCCCCTTCGTGGTGGTCGATCCGCGCGCCGGCCACGGCCCCGGTATCGGCGGCTTCAAGCCTGAAAGCGAACTGGGTGTCGCCATCCGCGCCGGCCACCCTTGCTACTTCGTCGGCTTCCTGCCCGACCCGGAACCCGGCCAGACGGTCGAGGATGTCATGCGCGCCGAGGCCTTCTTCCTGGAAACCGTCATTGCACGGCACCCGGATGCAGAAGGCAAACCTGTCGTCATCGGCAATTGCCAGGCCGGCTGGCAGGTCATGATGACCGCCGCCATGCGGCCTGAACTTTTCGGCCCCATCATTCTGGCTGGCGCGCCGCTGTCCTACTGGGCGGGCTGGCGCGGCATGAACCCGATGCGTTATCTGGGCGGCTTGTTGGGCGGCTCCTGGCTGACCGCGCTGACCAGCGACATGGGCGACGGCAAGTTTGACGGCGCCTGGCTGGTGCGCAATTTTGAATTCCTGAACCCGGCCAATACGCTGTGGGACAAGCAATACAATCTGTACGCCAATGTGGATACCGAAACCGAGCGCTATCTCGGCTTTGAAAAATGGTGGGGCGGCCACGTTTATCTGAACGGCGACGAAATCCAATATATCGTCGATAACCTGTTCGTCGGCAACCGCCTGTCCACGGCAGATCTGGTCACCACCGACGGCATCCGCCTGGACTTGCGCAACATCCAGTCGCCCATCATTGTTTTCTGCTCGCGCGGAGACAACATCACGCCGCCGCCGCAGGCGCTGGGCTGGCTGACCGACGTTTACCAGAACGACGAGGAAATCCGCGCCCATGGCCAGACCATCGTGTATGCCGTCCATGAAAGCATCGGCCACCTGGGCATCTTCGTCTCGGGCAGCGTGGCGCGCAAGGAACACCAGGAATTCACCAGCAACATCGACCTGATCGACGTCTTGCCCACCGGCATCTACGAAGCCATCATCCGCGACAAGAAAAGCGATACGCCCAACGCCGATCTGACGGAAGGCCCGTATATCGCCAGCTTCGAGCGCCGCAAGCTGGATCAAGTCCGCAAAATCATCGAACCGATCCAGGAAGACGACCGCCGCTTTGCCACGGTCGCCCGCATGTCGGAAATCAATCTGGGCCTTTACCGGCGTTTCCTGCAACCCTGGGTGCAGCTCTGGGCCACGCCCACCGTGGCGGAAACGCTGCGCGTGCTGCATCCCCTGCGCTTGCAGTATGAAGCCTTCAGCGACAAGAATCCGCTGGCCGAAAGCACGGCCAAGCTCGCCGAGAAAGTCCGTGAAGAACGGGTGCCGGTGGCCGCCGACAATATCTTCCGGGTCTGGCAGGAAATCCTGTCGCGCAGCATTTCGTCCGGCCTGGATATCTGGCGTGTCACGCGTGACGATATCGTCGAACAGATGTTCATGACGATCTATGGCTCACCGCTGGCCCAGACGCTGGCCGGGCTGGGCGCGCACCCCGAAGCGCCCTCGCGCAAGCACCCGGGCGTCTCGCCGGAACACCGCGACTTCGTCAAGAATACCCTGGCCGGGCTGCGCGCCCAGGTCAGCCGCGGCGGTCTGCGCGAAGCCTGCATCCGGATGCTGGTGTATGTTGGCCACGGCGAAGGCGCCATCGACGAACGCAATTTCAATTTGATCCGCCGCCTGCGTGTCGATCACGACAAGAGCATGACGCTGGAGCGTTTCAAGGAAATGGTGCGCGAGCAGGCCCTGATGATGATGCTCGACATGCAGGCGGCCATCCAGAGCATGCCCATCCTGCTGTCGCAGGCCTCGGAAGCCAATATCCGCCAGGCGCTGGAACAGATGATCCGGGTGGTCACGGCCGCTGGCGACAAGCTCGGCGACACCAGCCAGGCGCGGCTGGAAGAAATGCGCGCCATCTTCGAGTCGGCTGCCGACCGCGCCGCGCGCTTCCCCATCCTGGGCGCGACAGCGCCGGCGGCCAACCCGCAGAGCCGCGTGGCGCAAGCCACCGAAACCCAGCCCATCCCCGGACTGGAACCAGCCCCCTGGGCCACCGCAAAAAGCGGCGGCAAACAGGTGGCCCTGCCCGACCCCAAGCCTGAGCTGGGCGCCGCGCTTGACGACGCCGCCCCCGATGGCAGCCCGGCAGGCAAGCCCGGCGCCGCGCGCAAGACACCCGCCAAACGCACAGGCGCCAGCGCCGCCCCGGCGGCGCCCCGTCCTGCTGCCTCGGCCACGCCCGCGCCGGTCGCCCCGGCCAAACCTGCTGCGGCAGCACCGGCCGCCAAACCCGCAGCCTCCCCTGCATCCGGCACCGCTGCGGCAGCGCCTGCTGCCGCCAAACCCGCTGCAAGCACAGCCGCGGCAACAAAACCCGGAGCAGTCAAAACCGCGGCAAGCAAGGCCGCGCCAGCGAAATCCGCAACGGCAAAGCCTGCTGCTGTCACGCCTGCCGCCAAACCCGTTGGCGCCAAGCCGGCTGTCACGAAGCCCGCTGAAACCAAACCGGCTGAAGCCAAGCCTGCCGCGCCAGCCGCGAAACCTGCGCCCCCGGCAGCAGGCAAACCGGCCAGCAAGGCGGCGGCCGCCAAGCGGGCGCCCCGCACGGCTGCCGCGCCACGGCGCAGCCCTCGCAGCAAAGCCTCCGGCAAATAAACCCGCTTGAGGCCCTGGCCCCATCACGGTGCCGCTTCCCAGTGAAGCGGCACCGTTTTTTCATGGCGGCGCGCCCGCGGGCAGCCTGCGCTTAGCCAGCCCGCCGCGCCATCCAGTCCAGCACCAGATCCAGCGTTCTGGAGACATGCTCGACGGCGGCTTCCCGGGCCGCTGCGGGATTGCGTGCGGCCAGGGCCGCAATAATGTCTTCGTGCTGCTGGATGTTTTCTTCCATCAGCCGTGATGGCATTTTCGAAGCGAGATTCAAGGTGCTGCTGACTATCCCGCTTTGCAGCTCCTTGATGAGTTCATGCAGGCGTTCATTGTGGCTGGCGACCGTAATGACATCGTGAAAATTGCGGTTATGACGCAGCCATTCCGACCCTTCTTCCTCGCGCACACGCGACCGCAGCGCTTGCGCATACAGACCCTGGTGCCTGGCCAGCAGCGCCAGGTCTTCGTCCTCTATCCAATCGACGGCCAGCTTCGCGGCCAGCCCTTCCAGCTCCGCCCGGATCTGAAAGGCTTCACGAATCGCCTGGGGTGAAGGCACCGCCACAAACGCGCGGCCGCTGGCCGTGAGCGAAATCGCGCGGCGGGCCTCCAGAAACCGCAATGCCTCCCGGATGGGGGTGCGGCTGATCTGAAATTCATTAGCCAATTCGTACTGGCTCAGCGGATCCCCAGGCAAGTACTGCCCCGTCTGAATCCGCCGGAAGATTTCATCTGCAATTTCTGCTGAAGATCTCATGGTTCTACCCTGAAACAGGCAACGCGCCGCAGCGGGCCATTCGGCCCAGACTGGCGCCGCTGCCTCGCCCATCAAACCCCGCATCTTACAGGATCCCATAATTTTATATCGGGACACTGTTCGTGCTGGAACCGAGGCCGCGCAAGCGCCGCTTAGGGGTTTTCGCTGATGCCCGGCTTGCTATGGCCCAAATAGGATACTATTCGCCGAAACGGGATCCTGTTTTATAAATAAAGGATCCCATTAACCAGGAGAGCAGCATGTTTGGCACAGACGCAATTACCGGTAAACCCATTCTTCACAAAGACGGCCGCGGCGGCCCGCTGACTGAAGACCACCAATGCATGCAAGCCATGCATGAAGACGACATCGAATGGCAGAACCTGCGCTATGAAGGGCAGCTCTCCAAGATGATGTTCCATCCCACCGCGGCAGATCCCACCATTCCGAACGCCGGTATCGTGAGCTACGCAAAAGGTTCGTCGCACCCCTTGCACAACCACTATTTCGCGCAGGTCTGGTATGTGCTGGAAGGCAAATTCCTGATTGAAGGCAAGGTCTATGGCAAGGGCGCCATGATGTTCCACCCGGATCCGCACTTCGAGTACGCGCTGGAAACACTGGAAGACGGCAAGATTCTGTATGTCCAGTATGTCGGCCCCCATACGAAACAAGGCGCCATCTACGAAGGCCGTTTCAATATGGACAAGCGCAAGAACCTGGAAGACGAGACGACGGCGATCTGAACGCCGCATGGACAGGGCCGGCCCACCACCGGCCCCTGCCCCAAGGAGACAATATGCACCCCACCCACCCTTCCGCTGTAATGGCGCCGCCGAAAAAACGCCAGCACATTACTGCCGGCCTTTCGAGCATGATAGGCACCACCATCGAGTGGTACGATTTTTTCATTTACGGCATCGCTGCCGCCCTCGTCTTCAACAAAATCTTTTTCCCCGCCATCGACCCCGTCACCGGCACGCTGGCCGCATTCGGCACCTACGCCGTCGGTTTCATAGCGCGGCCCTTGGGCGGTATTGTGTTCGGCCATTTCGGTGACCGCGTCGGCCGGAAATCCATGCTGATGATCAGCCTAATGCTCATGGGCGTGCCCACCGTGCTCATCGGCCTCACCCCCAGCTACGAGCTGATCGGCTACTGGGGGGCTGTCATCCTGATCGTGCTGCGCTTCTGCCAGGGCCTGGCCGTCGGCGGCGAATGGGGCGGCGCCGTCCTGATGGCGGTCGAGCACGCCCCCAGCAAGAAAAAAGGATTCTTCGGCAGCCTGCCGCAGGTTGGCGTCGCCCCCGGGCTGATTCTGTCCTCATTGGCCATGGGCGCCGTCGCGCAGTTGCCGGAAGAACAGATGCTGAGCTGGGGCTGGCGCCTTCCCTTCCTGGCCAGTTTCGTACTGCTGGGCGTGGGCTGGTTCATCCGCGCAAAAGTCGCGGAATCCCCCGAGTTTGCCGCTGCGCGTGAAAAAAACAGCAGCGCTGCGCAAACCCTGCCTTTGCGCGCGGTGCTATCCCAGCATAAAGTGCCGACGCTGGTCGCGCTGATTGCCTGTATTGCCGAGAAAACCTGGTTCTACACCATTGCGACCTTCTCGCTGACCTATGCCGTGAGCGCGCTCAATCTGCCGAAACAAATCATTCTTGATGCCGTGCTCTGGGGGGCTGTGACCACCTTGTTCACGATTCCCCTATTCGGCATTCTGGGCGACTATCTCAACAAACAAGCCATTTTCATTGCTGGCGCGGCAGGCATCGCCTTGTTCAGCGGGCCATTTTTCTCTCTGCTCGGCGAACGCACCGACAGCCATATCACCCTGGCCATGGTGATCGGGTTCGGCCTGGTTTATGCAGCCATGTATGCGCAGGAGGCAAGCTTGTTTTCCAGCATGTTCCCGCCTGAAATCCGCTACACAGGTATCTCTCTGGCCGTCCAGATCGGCGGTGCTATCGGCGGCGGCACAGCGCCGCTGGTGGCAACCTATCTGCTGAAAAGCGGTGACGGCGACCCCAGGCTGATCGTGATGTATATGGCAAGCCTGGGCGTTATTGCCATGGTGTGCGGCCTGTTCATGAAGCCCTACCGTGCGCCGGAAGCCGCCGAAAAAGCCTGAAGCCTGAAGCCTGAAGCCTGAAGCCTGAAGCCTGAAGCCTGAAAGCCATCTTCCCGCGGCAAAGCCCCGCGCGCCGCGCAAGCAAAAAAACTGCCGTGACACCCTGGAAAGGATGTCACGGCAGTATGCGTTCACGCCGGACCGGATCAGGCGCTGGCGCGTTGCTGCAAGATTTCCACGGCAGGCAATACCTTGCCTTCCAGGAACTCCAGGAAAGCGCCGCCGCCGGTAGAGATATAGCTGACGTCGCCAGCAATGCCGAACTTGGCAATGGCGGCCAGGGTATCGCCGCCACCTGCGATGGAGAAGGCCGGCGATGCCGCGATGGCGCGGGCGATGACTTCCGTCCCCTTGGCAAAGGCGTCGAACTCGAACACGCCCACCGGGCCATTCCAAACGATGGTGCCGGCCTGCTTCAGGATACCCGCCAGCTGTTCGGCCGATTGCGGGCCAATGTCCAGAATCAGGTCATCTTCGGCAACATCATCGACAGACTTGACCGTGGCCTGGGCATCTGCGCCGAACTGCTTGGCGCACACCACATCCACCGGAATGGGTACTGCCGCGCCGCGTTGCTGCATGCGTTCGATCACGGACTTGGCCTGGCCAATCTGTTCCGGTTCCGCCAGGGACTTGCCGATGGGCTTGCCCAGCGCCAGCAGGAAAGTATTGGCAATGCCGCCGCCCACCACCAGCTGGTCCACCTTATCGGCCAGGGCTTCCAGAATGGAAAGCTTGGTCGATACCTTGGAACCTGCCACGATGGCTACCAGCGGACGCGCCGGCGCCTGCAGCGCACGGCCCAGGGCTTCCAGCTCAGCCGCCAGCAGCGGGCCAGCCGCCGCGACCGGCGCAAAGCGGGCGATGCCATGCGTGGTCGCTTCCGCGCGGTGCGCGGTGCCGAAAGCGTCATTGACATACACATCGCACAACGCGGCCATCTTGCGCGACAGGGCCTCGTCGTTCTTTTTCTCGCCCGGATTGACCCGGCAGTTTTCCAGCAGCACGACCCGGCCCGGCAGCACCTCGACGCCATCGACCCAATCGCGCACCAGCGGCACTTCCGCGCCCAGCAGTTGCGACAGGCGGCGCGCCACAGGCGCCAGGCTATCTTCCGGTTTCAGTTCGCCTTCCTTGGGGCGCCCCAGGTGCGAGGTCACCATGACGGCGGCGCCGGCATCCAGCGCCAGGCGGATGCCGGGCACCGATGCGCGCACGCGGGTGTCTTCACTGATATTGCCTTCATCATCAAAAGGCACGTTCAGGTCAGCGCGGATGAAAACGCGCTTGCCGGCGAGTTGGCCGCTGGCTGCCAGCTTTTCCAGCGTGTGCACAGCCAGCGTAGAGGGAGTCTTGGACATGGATGGCTCCGGATGCAAGAGTAAGACATGAAAAAGCCCGCTGCCTACGCGCCCCGCATGGGGAGCGCGCAAGACAGCGGGCGTAGCGGCGCGCAGGCTCAGGCCGGCAGGCGCCCGTGAGTGCTTTTAGGCTGCGTTCATCAGCGCAACAGTGGTGTCCAGCATGCGGTTGCTGAAGCCCCACTCGTTGTCGTACCAGGACGACACCTTGACCAGACGGCCGTTGACCTTGGTCAGCGTGGCGTCGAAGGAGCTGGATGCCGGGTTGTGGTTGAAGTCCACCGAAACCAGCGGTTCCGTGTTGTAGGCCAGGATACCCTTCAGGGCGCCTTCGGAGGCTTCCTTCAGGATGGCGTTCACTTCTTCCACCGTGGTGTCGCGCTCGGCGATGAAGGACAGGTCAACCAGCGACACGTTGATGGTCGGCACGCGAATCGCGTAACCATCCAGGCGGCCGTTCAGTTCGGGCAGCACCAGGCCGACAGCGGCGGCAGCGCCGGTCTTGGTCGGGATCATGCTTTGCGTGGCCGAACGGGCGCGGCGCAGGTCTTCGTGGTAAACGTCGGTCAGCACCTGGTCGTTGGTGTAGGCGTGCACGGTCGTCATCAGACCGGTCACCAGGCCCAGCTTGGCATGCAGCGGCTGAACCAGCGGCGCCAGGCAGTTGGTGGTGCAAGAAGCGTTGGAGATCACCGTGTCGGTGGACTTCAGCACTTGGTGGTTCACGCCATACACGACGGTGGCGTCAACATCCTTGCCGCCGGGGGCCGAGATGACCACTTTCTTGGCGCCGCCCTTCAGGTGGGCGCTGGCTTTTTCCTTGCTGGTGAAGAAGCCGGTGCATTCCAGCACCACGTCCACGCCCAGCTCGCCCCACGGCAGCTCGGCCGGGTTGCGGTTGGCCAGCACGCGGATGCGGTCACCGTTGACCACCATGCTGTCGCCGTCCACCGACACGGTGCCGGGGAAACGGCCATGAGCGGTGTCGTACTGCGTCAGGTGGGCATTGGTCTTGGGATCGCCCAGGTCGTTGATGGCCACGATTTCGATATCGTGTTTCTTGCCACCTTCGTAGTGTGCACGCAGAACGTTGCGGCCGATACGGCCGTAGCCATTGATGGCGACGCGAATGGTCATGACAGTAATCTCCTTGATTTACAGAATGCGTTGAACAGCGGCTGCCACATTCTCGGCAGTCAGGCCGAAATGCTTGAAAAGGACACCAGCCGGCGCCGACTCACCATAGGTGTCGATGCCGACGACCGCGCCACGGCGGCCGACATATTTGTGCCAGAGCGCGGTGCTGCCGGCCTCGACCGCCACGGCGGGCAGGTCCACGGGCAGGACGGCATCACGCCAGGCCTGATCCTGGGCATCGAAGACCTCGGTGCAAGGCATGGAGACCACGCGCACCGGAATACCGGCTTCGGCCAATTGCTTCTGGGCTTCCAGCGCCAGCGCGACCTCAGAGCCGGTCGCAATGATTGCGGCACGGGCGCCCTGGGCGTCGCGCAGCACATAGCCGCCACGAGCCACGGCTGCCAGCGTCGCGGCATCGCGTTCGATGAAAGGCAGGTTCTGGCGCGACAGCAGCAGCGCGCTCGGGCCGCCGGCATGCACATCCATGCCAATGCTGGCCGGACGCGTGACAGCGGTATTCCAGGCCACCACGGTTTCCACCGTGTCGGCCGGACGCCAGACATGCAGGTTGGGAATCAGGCGCAGGCTGGAGGCATGCTCGATGGACTGGTGGGTCGGACCGTCTTCGCCCAGGCCGATGGAGTCGTGCGTGAAGACATGCACCACGCGCTGCTTCATCAGCGCCGCCATGCGGATCGCATTGCGGGAGTAATCGGAGAACGTCAGGAAGGTGCCGCCAAACGGCAGGAAGCCGCCATGCAGTGCCATGCCATTCATGATGGCCGCCATGCCGAATTCGCGCACACCATAGTTGATGTGACGGCCAGCCTGCACACCATGCTCGCCGGCGCGAACGGCGACAGCGCCCTTCCAGTCGGTGAAGTTGGAGCCGGTCAGGTCGGCCGAGCCGCCCAGCATTTCAGGCAGCAGTTCCACCAGCGCGGTAATCGCCTGCTGCGAAGCCTTGCGCGTGGCAACCGTCTGGGCTTCCGCCACCGTGCGCTGCAACAGTTCCTGCAAGCGCTGTTCGATGCCTTCGGGCAGTTTGCCTGCCAGGCGGCGCTGCAATTCAGCGGCTTCGGCCGGGTATGCCGCCGCGTAGGCGTCGAACCCGGTTTGCCATTGTTCTTGCTGGCTGGCGCCGCGGGCGCGCGCATCCCAGGCGGCATAGACTTCTGCCGGCACGTCGAACGGCGCATGGTTCCAGCCGATGACGGCACGCGTGGCGGCGATTTCATCCGCGCCCAGCGGCGCGCCGTGAACTTTTTCGGAACCGGCCAGCTTGGGCGAACCCTTGCCGATAATGGTGCGGCAGGCGATCAGCGTGGGGCCCTTGCCCGCTTCGGCATTCTGGCGCGCTTGCGCCAGCGCCGCATCCACGGCATCGACATCATGGCCGTCAACGGCGCGGATCACGTTCCAGCCATAGCTTTCGAAACGCTTGGCGGTGTCATCGGCAAACCAATGCTCGACCTGGCCGTCAATGGAAATACCGTTGTCGTCGTACAGCGCGATCAGCTTGGACAGACGCAAGGTGCCCGCCAGCGAGCAGACCTCGTGGGAAATGCCTTCCATCAGGCAGCCATCGCCCAGGAACACATAGGTGTTATGGTCGATCACGGCATGGCCGGGACGATTAAACTCGGCGGCCAGCAGCGCTTCGGCCAGCGCCAGGCCCACGGCATTGCCCAGGCCTTGGCCCAGCGGGCCAGTGGTGGTTTCCACGCCCGGGGTGATGCCGACTTCCGGGTGGCCCGGCGTGCGCGAATGCAATTGGCGGAAGTTGCGCAGCTCTTCGATGGGCAAGTCATAGCCCGTCAGGTGCAGCAAAGCGTAGATCAACATGGAACCGTGGCCGTTCGACAACACGAAACGGTCGCGGCCGGCCCATGCAGGATCGGCCGGATTATGGCGCAAATGGCGCAGCCACAAGGCCTGCGCAATGTCCGCCATGCCCATGGGGGCACCCGGGTGGCCGGAATTGGCCTGTTGCACGGCATCCATGGCCAACGCGCGCACGGCGGCCGACAGGACGGACGGGGAAGCTGAAGACTCGGTCATCGACTCACTCTCATGCGGCACGACACCCCTGAAGGCGCGTGGCCTGAAGCCTAAGGAATAACCATAGATTTTAGCATCGCCCATCCGCTGCTGCCTGCGATTCCCCGCAATACCTTCGCCAAGCCCCCTGGCAACACAGTCAGCCCCCCCTGTTCCGGCTGCGCGGAACGCCCGGCACCGGCCCCAAACGGGTATCCCAGCCGAGATCCGGAACAATCCGCGGCCCAGATACGCCCGGCGGCCAAATAACGCTAAGATGGGCGGCGCCAAACCCATTGCAGCGCCAACGATTTGCTGTGCCGTCCTTTCAGTGCCGTCCTTTCAGTGCCGTCCTTTCAGTGCCGTCCTTTCAGTGCCGTCCTTTCAGTGCAGTCCTCTTCAAGCCCGTCATGTCCGCCCCACGTTTTTTCTGCCCTGCCGAGATCCCGCCCCATAGCCGCTTCCTGTTGCCGGATGCCCCGGCGCACCATGCGCTGCGTGTGCTGCGCCTGCGCCAGGACAGCCCCATCGTGCTGTTCGACGGCTTAGGCGGCGAATACCCGGCCACGCTGGATATCGACGGCAAGCAAGCCTATGCGCTGACCGGCGCGCGCCTGCCCCGGGAAGCCGAGCTGCCTGGCCGCATCGTGCTGGTGCAAGGCCTGCCCTCGGGCGACAAAATGGACTGGGTCATCGAAAAGGCCGTCGAAACCGGCATCAGCGCCGTCCTGCCAGTGGCCGCGCAGCGCAGCGTGCTGCAACTGGATGGCGAACGCCTGGAAAAACGTCTGGGCCGCTGGCGCGGCATTGTCCAATCGGCCAGCGAGCAATGCGGGCGTAACCGTCTGCTAGAAGTTGCCAGGCCCCAGAGCCTGGCCCAAACGTTGGCCAGCCTGCCGCCCGGACTCACGCTGTTTTGCCACCCGGATGCCGCGGCGCCGCTGCTGGACTGCCTGCGGCAAGCCGCCCCCGGCCCCGGCGCGCCCCTGATTCTGATGGTCGGGCCTGAAGGGGGATGGTCGGAAGCGGAACTGACGCTGGCGCGCGCCCATGGCGCGCAGCCGGTCAGCCTGGGCGCCAGGGTCATGCGCACCGAAACTGCCGGGATTGTGCTGGCATCGGCCTGCAGCGCCCTGCTAGGCTGGCTGGACTAACCCCGGGCGCCGCCCGGCACGCGGCCGCTTCACAAGTCTTCACATTCGTCACCACTTTGCAACACGCAGCTGACGCTGCCTGCTGGTTACACTTGCGGCCGTTCCCCTTTTCCTTCTTTCCCCCTTTCCATGTTCCCGCTGCGGTTTTGCCTTGACCGCACCATGCAGCGCTGACTGCCAGGAGACCTCACTGTGAAATTCCGCTATCCCTCCGCCCTGATCCTTGCCGCCGCGCTGGCAGGTTGCGCCAATATGGACCCGAATGCGCTGATGGCCGCCGGTTCCAGCGCCTTCACCGCCGTCAGCCTGAGCGACAACGACATCGTCTCGCTGTCCGATGCGTCCTGCAAACAAAGCGACGCGCAATCGCCCATCGCTCCTGCGTCCAGCCCCTATACCAAGCGCCTGAATCGTGTCATGCAAGGCTTTGGGCCGGTCACGCTCAATGGCCAAAGCATTAACTACAAGGTCTATATGACCAATGAAGTCAATGCCTGGGCCATGGGCAACGGCTGCATCCGCGTCTATAAAGGCCTGATGGACATGATGACCGATGATGAGCTGCGCGGCGTGATTGGCCATGAAATGGGCCACGTGGCCCTGGGCCACAGCAAAAAAGCCATGCGCACCGCCTATGCCGTCAATGCGGCGCGCACCGCTGCCGCCGGCTCGGGCAACAGCACGGTGTCCGCGCTGAGCCAATCGGAATTGGGCAACCTGACGGAAGCGTTGATCAATGCGCAGTTCTCCCAAAGCCAGGAATTCGAAGCCGACGATTACTCCTTCAATCTACTGGGCCAAAAGGGCATGAACCGCCAGGGCCTGGCCACGGCTTTTGAAAAGCTGGCTGAACTCGATGGCGGCCAGAGCAGCATCATGAGCTCGCACCCGTCCTCGCCTGAACGCGCGCGCCGCGTGCGGGATCGCCTGTAAGGCCGCCGCAGCCGGCAGCGCCCTGAAGGCGCTCCCAACCAAGACACCCCGCGCGGCCCCATCGGCCACGCCATGAAAAACGGCCTCATATGAGGCCGTTTTTCATATGAGGCCGTTTACACATCAGGCTGTTTACACATCAGGCCGTGTTTACCTGCTGCCGTTTTTACCTGCTGCCTCATTCACGCGAAGCGCGCGGGCACAGTCCCGCAGCCCGGCTTAACGCCGCCCGGCAAAGGCCGACGCCAAACGGCGCAAGGGTTCTTTGTGCATGTCCCGCTGAGCACGCGACCAGCGGGCAATCACCGTTTTCAGCTCCGCATGCAAAGCGTCCGCCGTCGCCCAATCCCCCTGGCCTGCGGCCCAGACCGCATATTCCGCCCGGCTTTCAAAACTGCCATGGCGGGTGACGGCCTCCTGGAATTGCGCTCGGGCCTGCTCAATCTCACCCTGCTCCGCATAGGCCCGCGCCAGCAGCAAACTGACAGCGTCGGCGCGGAACTGCGGGTTCGCCTGGCGGACGGCTTGCAAATGCTGGGCGCAGCGCTGCGCATTCTGCGCGGCAAAGGCGGCCTGGGCCGCCAGCCAGCGGATTTCCAGATCTTCGGAAAACACGCCACTCAGGCAGTTCTCGAACAAAGCCAGCGCTTGCTGCGGCTGGTCTGCTTCCAGCAATGCCTTGGCAAGCCGGATCTGATTTTGCGCTGTCGGCGTGTAATCGTAAGCCTGCTGCGCAGCGCGCAACTCCCTGCCAGGATCCAGGGTTTTGACGGCCACCGCCGCCACCTTGCCTGCATGATGCGTCAGCCGTGATTCCGGCAGATAGATGGCAAGAAAATAAATGACGCTGCCCAGCAAGGGGAAGGACAGCAAAATAAAAATCCAGAAAATCTGCTGACGCGTGCGGACGGCATGCACCGCGAAGAAAATCGCAATCAGCAGATGCAGGCCCAGACCAATGTAAGGCATGAAAATTCCTATGGCACAACGGAAGGAAGCGGTTTGGGCAGCGATTTTAAAGCAGGGTTCCGCGAATGCCCCGGGTCCCATGCGTAACAAAACCTCTTCCCGCCTCCTCCCGCCTCCTCCTGCCTCCTCCTGCCTGCCCCGTCAGTCTCACCCTTCCCGCTGGCCCCTCCTTCTGGCCCTTCCTACCGGCCGCTGCATGTCTGGCCCTGCCCGCCTGGCAAGCTGCCCTGGCAGCGCCAGGGCACCGGTTCAGAGTCAGGCTTCAGGGCGCCGCCACCGGAAAGCCATGACAACGGGCGCGCCAGACGGCGATCAAGGCCAGGGCCAGCAAGCCCAGCAGCACAGGCGAAAAAGCCGCGACACCGAACTGGCTGAGCAGCATGCCGCCTGCCACCCCGCCTCCGGCAATGGCCATATTCCAGGCCGTCACCAGCATGGATTGCGCCACGTCAGCCGCCGGCCCGGCAGCCTGCGCCAGCGCCGTCTGGAATAAGGTTGCCACGCCGCCGAAAGCCAGCCCCCAGACAGCCACAGCCAGGTACACCACGGCTGGCCCGCCCCATCCCGGGCCAGCCGCGCCCAGCACCAGAGCGGACAGGCCGAACAATACCGTACTGGCAATCGTCAGGCGGCGCAGATGCCGGTCTATCAGCACGCCGACAATCCAGATGCCCGGCAGGGAGGCAAGCCCGAACACCAGCAGCACCACATCGGTCTGGCCTGCCATCTCCGCCGCCGCCAGAAACGGCGCGATATAGGTGTAGAGAATGTTATGCGCCAGCACAAAGGCCAATGTGGCGCACAGGACGGCGCGAACGCCCGGGATGGTGAATACCTGCGCCAGCGGCAGGCGCGCGCTGGCGGCCTGCCCCGGAAAATCCGGCAAGCGCAGCCGCGCCCAGTACATGAGCGCCAGAGCCGCCCCGCTCATGATCCCGAAGCTCATGCGCCAGCCGAACTGCTGCCCCAGAAAAGTCCCTGCCGGAATGCCGATGGACAGCGCCAGCGGCGTGCCGACCATGGCAATCGCGATGGCCCGGCCCCGCAGGTGGCCCGGCACCATGCGGGCGGCATACCCTGCCACCAGCGCCCAAAGCAAGCCGGCAGCCACCCCGGCCAAAAAACGCGCGGCCATGGTCAGGGCGAAACTGGCGGAAACGGCCGTGACTGTATTGGCAATGAAAAACCCCGCCATGGCCGTCAATAGCAAGGCGCGGCGGCGCATACCCTGCGTCACGGTCATCAAAGGAATCGCAGCCACCAGGGAACCCAGGGCATAAATAGTCACGGTTTGCCCTATCCAGGCTTCGGAAACTGCCAGCCCCTGCGCCATTTGCGGCAGCAGCCCCGCGGGCAAGGCTTCCGTCAGCACCGTGATGAAAGCCCCCATGGCCAGCGTGAGCAAAGCGGCGATAGGCATGCGTGCTTGCGCGGATGCGCTCATGATGCCTGCTCCAGCGAGTGATACACCGCATCGCGCAAATCCGTGACGAAACGCCCGGACATGCCTTCGTACAACGTATTGGTGAACGCCACCACGCTGAGCGCCCGCGCCCGATCCACGAACCAGGAATGGCCATAGGCGCCGCCCCAGCGCCAGGTTCCCGCCGACTCCGGCGATGCCGCCAGCGCCGGGTCGCGCAACACGGAAAACCCCAGGCCGAAACCCAGCCCCGGCGCCCCAGGCAAGGCCAGGCCCGCCGTCTGGTCCCGCCCCATTTCCTCGACCAGCCAGCCAGGCAGCAGCCCGGCGCCATCCTGGCGCAAGTTTTCCAGCAAACGCAGGAAGTCGCCCGCACTGCCCGCCATCCCCCCGCCGCCAGACGGAAAGGCCAGCGGATCCAGAATCCGCGCCGGGCTGAAGCGTATGCCTGCCAAGCCCTCAAGATGCGACACGCGTTCCCCTTCTACCAGCCGATGCGGCCGGGGCTGGCCATTCACATACGCCGTGGCCAGGCGCTCCGGCCCGCTGACGGAAAAACCGGTATCCGCCATGCCCAGCGGCCCCGTCACCAGTTCGCGCACAGCCGCTTCCAGCGGCCCGCCCCACGCTCGCGCAATCACCGCGCCCAGCACATCCGTCGCAATCGAATAGCCCCAGGACGTTCCCGGTTCGTAATACAGCGGCACTGCCGCCAAACGGCGCAAATTTTCCGCCAGGCTGAGATCGGCATCATCCATGCCATCCGACACCCCCGCGCGCGCATACGGCCCCTGCTCATCGGCTTCAAAAAACCGGTAGCCCAAGCCTGCGGTATGGCTCAGCAATTGCCTGAGCGTCACACGTGCGGGCCTGCCGTCAGGCAGGCGCGGCCGGAAGGCCGGCAGCCACTGCGTGATATCGCCATCCAGTGCCAGCTTCCCCTGCGCCACCAAGACCAGCGCGGCTACTGAAACAATGGGTTTGCTGACCGATGCCAGGCGAAAAACCGTGGCACCGGTCATGGCCAGGCCAGCCTCGCGGTCACGCCAGCCCGAGGCTTGCTGATGGATCAGCTCGCCAGCGCGCGCCACCAGCACGACCGCGCCAACCAGCCGCTGTTCATCCAGCGCCTGCTGCACCACTGCCTGAACCCTGGCAGCCAAGGGAAAATCGGTCGCCTGCGGCGCCGTACTGACGATACCTCGCTGGCCCCCGGCCAGTAGGCCGGGGCTTGCGCTTAAGTGCATGGTCACGGGAAATCCTTTGTTCTACGGAAAGTCCCGTCACGATAGAGAAGCCTGGATTAAAGAAAAAGTAGGCTACATTTCCACTTTGAAAGGACATTTATGTCCGCAATGCAAGGGAACGCCGTGGATAGCCTCAACAGTTTCGTCGTGTTCGTGCAGGTGGCGGAAACCCGCAGCTTTGTCGCCGCTGGCCGCCAACTGGGGGTTTCCGCCTCTGCTATCGGCAAAAGCGTGGCGCGGCTGGAAGAAAAACTGGGCGTCCGGCTGTTTCACCGCAGCACGCGCAGCGTCACGCTGACCGCCGAAGGCATGCTGTTTCTGGAGCGCAGCCGCCGTATCCTGGCGGAAATCGAAGCGGCCGAGCAAGAGCTCTCGCAAGCCTCGGACACCCCGCGCGGCCGTCTGCGCGTCAGCCTGCCTTTGGTCAGTTCCCTGATCCTGCCGGTCCTGGGCGAGTTCATGCGCCAGTATCCGGACATAGAACTGGATCTCGACTTCTCTGACCGTCTCGTCAACGTGATTGAGGAAGGGTTTGACGCCGTGGTCAGAACCGGCATGCCCAGCGATTCGCGGCTCTCGGCGCGCAAGCTGGGCAACTTCAATTCATTACTGGTGGCTTCGCCCGACTACCTGGCGCGCGCTGGCACCCCCAGGACACCGGCAGACCTGTTGCAGCACCGCTGCCTGCGCTATCGCTACCCCAATAGCGGCATGCTGGAAAAATGGCCCTTGCAGCAAGCCCCGGGAGAACCGGAACTGCAACTGCCGACCTCCATGATCTGCAACAACATCGAGACCCGCCTGTGCTTCGCGCTGCGCGGCCTGGGCATTGCCTATCTGCCGGATTTCGCGGTGCGCGACCTGATGGCAGAGGGAAAATTGCAGCAGGTGCTGGCCAAACATATGGCCTGCACCGGTGTATTTCATGTGCTCTGGCCGGCCAGCAAACACCCGTCACCCAAGGTGCGCGCCTTCGTTGATTTTCTTCACGCGCGGGTATTTCCTGTGTCCGGCCCAACCGGCAAGCCGGCCAGGCGCGCGGCCAGCCACTAGCTGCCGCACGCCGCCGCGGCTATCAGCTGCGCGCCGCCACCACGCGCTTGGCTGCGTCCAGGGTCATGGCAGCCCATTCGACCGGCGTCAGGTGCGCGCGCGACTGCGTCGGCAGTTCCACGCTGACAGGCAGGTCTTCCGGCAGGCTGTTCCACAGGCCTTGCACGTCTATCCCGCCTTCGCCCGGCAGCAGGCGCTCGATACGCCCGGCATGGATATAGTCTTCCATGGTGGGGTTTTCGATGGCCGGCGCATCGCAAATCTGCGCGTACTGCATCCATTTGCGCGGCAAGGCGCGCACTTCCGCCAGCGTCGTGGCGGAGCGGCCAAAATGCAGCGCGTCGATCAGGATGCCGCCGTTTTCCGGCTCACCAGCCTGCTGCACCATGCGATAGGCATCGTTGAGGTTCTTCACTGCCGTCCAGGGCATGAATTCCACATTGGGACGCAGGCCATAAGGCAGGGCCGCTTCGCAGAAACGCGCATAGTTGTCGGCGCGGCGCTGTTCATCCTCGTCATCCACACCAACCAGGATGGCCTTGCCGCCCAGTTTGGCGCCGATTTCCATGAATGCCTGGTAGGCATCGGGCTGAAATCCGTCATTGATGCGGACGATTTCCAGATCGAAAACGCCCACACCGGTATCTTCCATGCGCGCCAGCGTTTCGCGCAGCATGGCGGCATCTTCCATCAGGTTGTAGGCCGGGCCGCCAGGCGCGGCCGGCAACAGACGCAGACCGGCAAAATCGTAGCCCGCCTTGGCCGCCACACTAATCACTTCAGGCGGCGTCTGGGCCAGCACCGTCAGGTGGGCCAGCGAATAAGGGGGAACCACAGGCTTGGTATCAGACATGAATTTTCTCTCCTCCAGAAAATGCAGCGCCGCTGCCTGCGATACGCAGGCCGGCACGGCACCCTGCGCCGGCCGGCTATGCGCCGCGGTCCGGCTGCAAAAAGGCGCCCTGAGGCGCCCTGTCTCCGGCATGCCGGATGCGGTTTACTTCAGCGGCGAAATGGCCATGGGCACGAAGACCTGCGAATGCATGTCCGTCGTCAGCCAGTCCGGGCCGCCCTTGGGCGGCCAGATGCCTTTCTTGACGGCATCGGCACGGGCCTGGGAACGCTCATTCAGGTCGGCATACGGCCAGACCTGGGTGAAGCGCGGCTCGCCGTCCAGCGCATACATAGCAGCCAGGCAAGGCGACACTTCGGCACGCGCCGGCAGAGCGCCTTCCCAGGCAGCCAGCGTGTGCGGCAGGCCGCCAGTCTTGAACTTGTAGGTACGGATTTCATACACGCCGCCGTAGGCGCCGGCTTGCGGCGCGGACAGCCACGGGAAGCCCTTGTAGCTTTCCCATTCCAGCTTGACCATCAGTTCGGCGGCGCCAAAGGGGTTGGCGCTTTCCAGGCCGCGCTGACGCTCGGCCAGCAGGTCTTCTGCCGTCTCGAAGCTGCGCAGGATGGCGATCTGGTTCAGGTCACCGATATCCGAAAACCACACGCCATGCAGCGCGCCGCGCGCGCCCTCTGCGCTCACATACGCCTGAATGCCTTCAGCCGCCTTGGCCGCCGTGCCGAAACGCACGGTAATCTTCGCCAATTCGTAGAACATCATCACTCTCCTTGTCGCTGCCGGCCGGAAGGCAGTATGCCGCCCGGCCATCCGCATTCACTCAATCCGCGCCCGCAGGCGCGGTCTCAAACCGCAGCAGGCTGCTTGCCTGCCATGTGATGCCCGGCGATATAGCCGAACGTCATTGCCGGGCCCAGCGTAATGCCACCGCTGGGATAACGGCCGCCCATCACGCTGCTCATATCCGCGCCACAGGCATACAGGCCGGCAATCGGATTGCCCGCCTGGTCCAACACCTGCGCGTGTTCATTGGCGCGCAGGCCTGCAAAGGTTCCCAGGCTGCCGGGCACCAGCCGTACCGCATAGAACGGCCCGTGCTCGATGGCTGCCATACAGGGGTTGGGCTGGCAGGCCGCATCGCCCTGCACCCGGTTATAAGGGGTATCACCTCGGCCGAACTCACTATCCACCCCGCGCCGCGCATCCTCGTTGTAACGCGCCGCCGACGCTTCCAGCGTCTTGGCGTCGATGCCGCACTGCTGCGCCAGTTCCGCCATCGTGCGGCCCTGTTTCAGATAACCGGAACGCAGCGCCCAACGATAAGGCATGGGCGCAGGGCGCACAGCCCCCAGACCATAGCGGCGCAGGAAATGGTGGTCGCAGACCAGCCAGGCATGCGCGGGCTGGCCCGCCGGGAAATGGGCGAACAGGCCTTCCATGAAATCGTAGTACGAGTCCGCTTCGTTGACGAAACGCTGCCCCGCCTGCGTCACAGCCATCACGCCGGGTTTGCCCCGTTCGATCAGGTGCGGATAGCTATTGGAATCACGCTGTTTGCCCGGCACCAAGGATACCGGCGCCCAGCCTGCGGGACGATACAGCCCGGAATCCACACTGGCGCCTACCGACTCGCCCAGCCGCAGGCCGTCGCCGGTATTGCTTGGCGGCGCGGCGGACCAGTGCTCCTTGCCGGTCGGCGCATGTGCAAACAAAGCCTGCTTGCGCGCGACATCATGCGGAAAGCCGCCGCAGGCCAGCACCACGCCGCGCCGGGCGATGATTTCGGTTTCGCGGCCATCCTTGCCTTGCACGCGCACGCCCGTCACCCGCCCGTCCGCGCCGCGCAGCAGCCCGGTCACCGGCGTGGCCACACGGATATCCACCTTGCGGTCCAGGGCCGACTTGGCCAGCCCGGCGACCAGCGCATTGCCGTTCACCAGATGCAGGCCGCGGCCGTGAATGATGCGTTCCCAGAAATGCCTGACCACACGGCGGGTCACATGCACGAAAGAACGCGCCGAGCGCATGGCATTCATGAAATGCCCCAGATCGGCGCCCGAGGCAATCCCCATGCGCCAGGGCGCGATCAGGTCCAGCGGTTCACGCATATCCGCCAGGCGCTTGCCCAGGGCGCGCCCGTCGAACGGCGCGGCGCAGACAGAACGGCCGCCGGTCATGGCGCCATCCTGCTTGCCATGAAAGTCCGGAATGGTGTTGCCGGCAATGAACTGCAGCGCGGTCTTTTGCTCGAAGAACGACACCATGGCCGGCGCGTACTGCAAAAATGCCTCAACGCGCGGCTCGTCGTAATACTCGCCCAGTTCATTGCGCAGATAGCGGCGCGGCCCTTCCAGGTCTTCGACGATCCCGGCACGCACCGCCAGCGGATTGCGCGGCACCCACATCCAGCCGCCGGACCACGCCGTGGTGCCGCCGTATTGCCGGTGCTTTTCCAGCACCAGCACGCTCAGACCCTGCTCCGCTGCCGTCACTGCGGCAGACAGGCCGCCGGCGCCTGAGCCCACCACCACCACATCGAATTCCTGCCGCGTCACAGCCGTTGCCGCCATCTTCATTTACTCCAGATCCACGCGGTCGCCGCTGACAGCGGCCCGGCCTACCGCCAGGGTCGCCTGCAAGGTGCGCAAACCATCCTCACCGCTGCAAACCGGGGTTTCCTTGCCTTCAACCACTGCCGCGAAGTGACGCAATTGCTCGTCATAAGGGTGGCCCAAATGGGGCGCCGTGCGCTCCATCGTCAAGGGCTCATGCCAGCCGGGCTTGCCGCGGTATTCCCAGACTTCCAGCAAAGGCAGCGTCAGTGAGGCCTGCGTTCCGACCAGATAATGCGAATTCACTTGCTGGCGCGGGTAATGCTCGGCCTCACCGGCCGCCATGTCCCAGCACCAGGGCGATGCCGCCGTATCCGACACCGTCAGCGTCGCCAATGCGCCGCTGGCAAACGTCAGCACCACGGCTGCCGTATCCTCGACCGCATGGCCGCGCACCTGATTGGCGCTGGCAGCCTGCACATTGACGATATCGCCCAGCAGGAAACGCAGCAGGTCGATATCGTGAATCATATTGATGAGGATGGGGCCGCCGCCCGGCTCCCGCCGCCAGGCCGCTGCGAAATAGCTAGCGGG
>NZ_JBQEKA010000051.1:0-21733 GCF_052103615.1 Kerstersia sp.
CAGGGTTAGGGGCGTTCGGGGCCCAGCACGGTTTGCCAGAGATGTTCGGCCACGGCGCGTTCGCTGGCCATCTGCCCGGCGGGCAGCCGGGCTTTTTCGTCGCCGCGCATACGCAGATTATGCTGAACGCGGCGCATGACACGGTAGGCGTCGCCAGCCTGGCGGGCCAGTTCGGGCGGCAACAGGCCCAGCTCGCCAGCGATGCGCAGCAGGGCGATATTGCCGAGGTTGTCCAGCAGCGCCGGGTGTTCGCAGGCATGGCGCAGCACCAGATACTGGGTGATGAATTCGATATCCACCATACCGCCGCGGTCATGCTTGATATCGAATAGCGCAGTGGGGTTGGGATGGCCGTCGCTGATACGCTGGCGCATGGCGCGGACTTCCGTGGCCAGCGTCTGCGGGTCGCGCGGCCGCAGCAGGATTTCCCGGCGCAGCGCTTCGAACCGTTCGCCCAGGCAGGCATCACCGGCGGCGAATCGCGCCCGCGTCAGCGCCTGGTGCTCCCAGAGCCAGGCGTGGTCGCGCTGATAACGCGCGAAAGCATCGTAGGAAACTGCCAGCAGCCCCGCATCGCCGTCCGGGCGCAAGCGCAGGTCAACGTCATAGAGACGGCCCGACGAGGTCATGGTGGTCAGCCAGGAGGTCATCCGCCGTCCCAGGCGGGCATATTGTTCTGCGGCATTGTCGTCAGGGTCTTCGTAGATGAAGACCAGATCCAGGTCCGAGGTATAGCCCAGTTCCTTGCCGCCCAGCTTGCCGTAGGCAATCACGGCAAAACGCGGTTGTTGCAAGACGCTGGCGCGTTTGACCATGGGCCAGATGCGGTGGATGGTTTCATCCAGCAAGGCATCGGCTAGGCTGGACAACTGATCGGCCAGGGTTTCGACACTGAGGGTGCCTTCGAGATCCTGAGTCAGTAATTGAAAGCTGGCCTGGCGCTGGGTGTCGCGCATCAGGTTCATCTGCCGTTCGACATCGGGCATGCCGTCGGGCAGCAGGCAGGCATCGAGTTCCGTGTGCAACTGTTGCGCCATTTGCGGCACATCCAGCGGTTCGGACAGAGTTTGCCAGTCGATCAGGCCGTCGAGCAGCAAGGGGTGCTGGGTCAGGTACTGCGCCGCCCAGGGGCTGGCGCCGACAATGCGCGCCACGCGTGTGAGAATTTCCGGGTATTCCGCCAGCAGGGCCAGGTAGGCGCTGCGCTGCGAAATATGTTCGATCAGGTCGAGCAGCCGCACGGCGGCGTCGTGCGGCGCGTCGGTGCGCGCGGCGGTTTCGAGCGCGGCGGGCAGCAGGCGTTCCACCCGTTCGCGGCTGAGCGCAGGCAGGCTGCGCATGCGGTGCCCGCCCAGCATGGCGCGGATGCGCTGCAACAGGCTCTCGGCCTGGTCGGGGAAATGCTGGTGTGCCAGCGTTTCCAGTGTTTCCTGGATATCGGGCCGGTCATCCTGGTTGTCGCTATCGCTGCCAGGGGCGACGGCGCGGCCGATGCCGGTCAGGTGAAAGACATCCTGGAAAATGCGCGTCACATTGGCACGGTGCCGCGCCAGCGCGGCATCGAAGTCGGCGGCGCCCATGCCCATGGCTTGCGCCAGCTGCTGCAGGCGCGCCGGGTCTGCCGGCAGCAAGTGGGTTTGCTCATCGGCCCGGTATTGCAGCATATGCTCGGTACGGCGCAGGAAGAGATAGGCCTGCGCCAGCTGCTGGCCTTCTTCGGCGGGGATAACGCCTACATCCTGCTCTGCCTGCAGCGCCAGCAGCAGATTGCGTTCCTGCAGGGTTGGCTGGCGCCCGCCGCGCATCAATTGCGCCAGCTGCACCACAAACTCGATTTCCCGTATGCCGCCGTCCCCCAGCTTGATGTTGTGGCTGGCTTCTATGCCATTGCGCGCATGGGCGCGGCGGTTCCAGTCCGTGCCTATCCGTTCGCGCAGCGCGCGCAGCGCGGCAATGGCGTCGAAATCGAAATATTTTCGGTACACAAAGGGAATGCGCAGGCTTTCCATCTGGCACCATTGCTCATCAAGCTGGCTGTCCGGGAAGGCGCGCGCGGGCAGGGCACGCGCCTTCAGCCAGGCATAGCGTTCCCATTCGCGGCCCTGGCGCAGCAGGTAGTGTTCCAGGGCCTCCAGGCTCCAGGCCAGCGGGCCGCCATCGCCATCCGGGCGCAAGCGCAGGTCGGTGCGGAAAACATAACCGTGGACATCGTTGTCGGCCAGGATGGGCATCATGCGCTGCGTGAGGCGGCCGTAGAACTCATGGTGGCTCAGGCGCCGGGGGCCATCCGTTTCACCCTCTTCGCTGTAAAGCATGACCAGGTCAATATCGGAAGAGACATTGAGCTCTTCGCCGCCCAGCTTGCCCATGCCGACGATGATCATTTCCTGGGGCGCGCCGCTGGCCGGGTCGCGCGGCACGCCATGGATACGGGTGAGTTCCGCCATCATGGTGCGATAGGCTGTGGCGACCGCCAGTTCCGCCAGGGCCGTCATGGCCTGGGTGACTTCTTCCAGGGCTGCCAGGCCGCCTATGTCCCTGACCATGAGGGTGCAGAAAATACGTTCGCGCAATTGGCGCAGCACACGCCTGGCAGTTTCGGGTTCCAGAACGGTGCTGGCGGGCGCGCCGGCCAGCAGCTGGAATTGGTGCGCAATGACCGCGCGGCTGACGGGAGCGGCGGCAAGTGTCTCGATCTGGGCCTGCAAGCCGGGCTGGGCCTGCAGGCGATGCGCCAGATATTCCGACCAGGCCAGCGCGGCCGATATTGCGGTCGATAGTGTGGCGGATAGCGCGGCTTGCTGCGCAGCCGCATCGTTCGGGCTGGCGGCTGCCTCGCGAGGCAAATTCACGGAGGGGGAATAAGGGTCGGTCATGAACGAAACTCGAGACTGTGACAGCGCCGCAGAAACGCTTGCTTGCTTCCGCACCGGGAACGCAAGCAGTTTCTGATGTCTAATGTACCTATTGCACGATTGCAATAATGATTGATTATCCAACGAAACGACGATTCAACCCTGCCCGTGCCGCGGCGTCCTGCAGGATGCGGCGTTGCCGGCCAGGGAGCGTGCCGGTGCGCGGGCCGGCGACGCTTTTGCTCTGAGCAGAATACAACAAGAGGAACCATGCGCGAGGAAGGACTGCATTGCGCCGGTTAAGAAAATTACTGCATGTGCTGTTCTGGCTGTTGCTGTCAGTGTATCTGGTGGCCGCAGGCGTTCTGGTGGTCGTGCGCTATGCCGTGCTGCCGCAGGTCGATGAGTTCCGCCCGGCGATTGAGCGGGTGGCGTCCCGCGCCCTGGGGGCGCAAGTCGAGATTGGCCATGTCAGTGCCGATTGGCGTGGGCTGAATGCCCGGCTGGCGCTCTCCGGGGTGCGCATACAGGGCGAGGATGGCGAGGTGCTCAGCCTGCCGCAAGCGCAGGCGGTCATGTCCTGGCGCAGCCTGATTCACTGGGAACCTTTATTTCTCTACCTGGAAGTGCAGGGCCTGGATCTTTCGGTCAGGCGTGACGCGCAGGGCAGGATACTGCTGGCAGGCCCGCAAGGGCAGGCGGCGTCGGACGACCCGACCGCCAGCGAACGGGTGTTGCGCTGGCTGGGCAAACAGCGTGAATGGGTGGTGCGGGATGCCGTGGTGCGCTGGCGCGACGAGTTGCATGACCCCGATGCGCCTGAATTGCTATTGAGCGCAGTGCAGGCTCGTTTCCTGAATCGTTTCGCCCATCATGCGTTTGGCCTGTCCGCGTGTTTGCCTGCTGGCGCTTCGGGTGAAGCGGGCAGCCTGAACTTGCGGGGGGAGTTCGACAGGCGCTGGTTTGAAGCGCTATCCAATCAGCCGCGCTGGGATGCGCGTTTGTATGCCGCCGTGACAGGGGTGGATCTGGAGCGCTGGTCGGCCTGGCTGCCTGTGCGCGCCGCCGGGCTGGAGCGCGGCACAGTGTCGGGCCAGGCCTGGGCGCTGGTGCAGGACGGCAGGCTGGATCATGTTGTGCTGGATCTGCAGGCGCAGGATTTCGCCTGGCAAGGGGAAGCGGCGGCCTTGCGGGCAGGGGCGGCGCATTTCTATACTGATGGCGCGCCGGCCGCCGTGTGGCCGAAAAGCGCCGGGGCGCTGCCCGGCTGGATGGTGCCAGCCAGACCGGCGCAACGCCTGTATGTGGATGCCAGCTTGCAGCAGGCCGAACTATGGTGGCCGGCAGAGTTCGGCGACCAGCAATTGCCATTGACGCAGGCTGGCGCCGTGCTTGAATTGCAAGGCGCAGGGGCCGGTGCGGACGAGAATGCGGACGGAGAGGCGGGCGCGGCAGGCGGCGGATGGTCGGCGCTGGTGCGGCGCCTGGCGCTGGTCAACGAGGATCTGGCATTTCAGGCGCAGGGCCAGTGGCAGCAGCGTGAAGGCAGTGAGGCGGGCTGGGCGGATTTTCAGGGCGGAATCGCGCGTCTTTCCCTGCCGGCTTTGCACCGGTATTTCCCGCTGGAGGTGGGGCCAGACACCAGAGGGTGGCTGGCGGCAGCTTTCAAGGCCGGGCAATTTCAGCACGGGACTTTGCGGCTGCTGGGCAATCTGGATGATTTTCCGTTTGAAACCGCAGCCGATGCGCAAACCCGCTTCGAGCTGGCAGGCGATGTGTCGGGGCTGCATCTGGATTATGCGCCGCCGCATGGCCGGGACAAGGGCTGGCCTGCCGTGACGGAGGCCAGCGGCCGTTTGAAACTGCTGCAGAACGTCCTGAATCTGGAGCTGGACTCGGGCAGTATGGTGACGGGGCCATCCAACCAGGTAGCCGTGAGCCGGGCGCTGGCAAGCATGACGGATCTGTACCGGCAGGCCGCGAATCTGAAGGTCGAAGCCACGCTGGCTGGCGACGCGCGCAACTACCTGGCGCTGATGAAACATTCGGAGCTGGGGCAGATCCTGGGGCATACCTTGCTGCCGCAGGTAGGCGCCACAGGCCGTTTGGGGCTGGACCTCAAGCTGGGAATTCCCATCATGCACAGTGTGGACAGCCAGGTGCAGGGCGCTTTGACCTTCCAGGGTGGCAGCGTCGAAATCATGCCGGAAATTCCGGTGTTCTCAGGGCTTAGCGGCCAGCTGGATTTTGACAATGACGGGATTGCGCCCAGGGCGCTCAAGGGGCATTTCCTGGGGGGCGATTTCAGCCTGGGCGGGCGTCTTTCTAGCAGTGATATCGGCGCAGCCTTGGAAATAGAGGGGGCCTTGGCTGCAGATAGCCTGTCGCGCTGGTTGCCTGCTGCCGCCGTGAGCCGGTTTGGCGGCATGATTCCGTACGCCGCCAGGCTGGGCATGGACGCCCGGGACCGGGTCTGGCTGCAAGTGGATAGCAGCCTGCAGGGCACCACCCTGAATTTCCCCGCGCCGCTGGGCAAAGCAGCGCAGTCACGCCGGTCTGTCGCGCTGTCCTGGATGCCTGAGACTGCCGGAGACGGGGAGGTGCTGGCAGCGCGTATTGGTGGCATTGGCGCCTTGCGTCTGGAACGGGACCCAGCCCGGCCTGGCAGCTATTTCTGGCGTGGCTTGCTGACGGATGACGGATCGGCGCTGAAGATGCCGGACGGCGGCATGGCGCTGGATCTGCGCATGCCGGAGTTCGATTGGGCCGCCTGGGATCAGGTGATCACGGATTTTGATGCGGGCGAGGACAGCGGCAGGCCCTTGTTGCCAGCCTTGCGTCAGGTGCGTCTGGCGGCGCAGCGGGTGCATGCTTTTGCGGCGCAGTGGAATCAGGTCGAGCTGGCGGCTGATAGCCAGCCGCGCGGCGGCTGGCGCATCCGCGTAAAGGGCGATGAGCTGGACGGGCAGCTGGATTGGCGCCTAGCATCCCAGGCGCGCCATCCGGTGCTGCTGGCGGAGTTCGAGCGGCTGTCCTGGCCTGTTGCGCCCGAGCACCAGACTGAAGTGACAGGCGCTGGCGAAGCGGCCGAATGGAAGGTCTCATCTGCGTTCCGCTTGCCTGATCTGGATGTTTCCGTCAAAGTGCTATCGTGGCGCGGCCGGGCGCTGGGCAAATTGCAGATGCGTGGCAAGAACCGCAATGCGCGGGGGGATTGGGGGCTGGATAGTCTGGTCCTGGGCCAGGACGGCGCAGTCGTGAGCGCCACCGGGAACTGGCAGGTCGAAGGGCCGGGGCGCGGTCTGGCCCTGAACCTGAATTCGGCAGTTAGTGACCTGGGCAAATGGCTGGATGTCTGGGGGCTGGACGACACGGTGCGCGGCGGCCGCGGCAAGGCGGCGGCCAGTATGCGCTGGCTGGATTTCCCCTGGCGCCAGGAAGGCCGCAACCTGAGTGGCGCGGTGTCCCTGCAATTGGAGCAGGGGCGTTTCGTGCATATGCGTTCGCGCAGCGCGCGAGTGCTGGAAATCCTGTCTTTGCAATCCTTGTCGCGTGTATTGAGTCTGGAAGCGCGTCCGGGAGAGGCCTTCAAGGATGGTTTCCCGTTCGACAGCATTACCGGTTCCGTGCAGCTCAATGGCCCGGAAATGGATATTAAAACCTTGACCGTGGATGGCCCGGCAGCAGAGGTCGTGCTGCATGGCGGCACCGACCTGGTGGAACAGACCTGGAACCTGCGCGCGGTGGTGACCCCGAACCTGGATGTCAGCGGCGCTTCGGTGGCTGTGGGCTTTGTCATCAACCCAGTGGTTGGGGTGGGCACCTTTCTGGCGCAATGGCTGCTGAAGGACCCGTTGGCGCGTGCGCTGCGGCTGGAATACGAGGTGACGGGCAGCTGGAATGACCCCAAGGTGGAAGCGCTGGAAGCGGAAAAACCTGCCACGCCCGTCAGCCGTGCCGATGAACTGGACTATATCCAGACTGGGCATTGACGCCGGAGGGCGGGGCTAAACCGCAACAGGGGAAAAGGGAAAAAGGAGAAAAGCGGAAAAGCGGCCAGACAGCACAACGGCCAGACAGCCAAGTGAACGGGCAGATTAAGCGCTTGCCGCGGCAGCGGCAATAAAAAAGCCAGCCTGGCAGAGCGCCTGGCTGGCTTTTAGAACGCTGGCGCTGGGCCGGGCGTGTCTTATTTCTTCATCATGTCGAAGAATTCGGCATTGTTTTTGGTCTTGCGCATCTTGTCGAGGATGAATTCCATGGACTGGACATCGTCCATTTCGTGGATGAACTTGCGCAGCACCCAGACCTTTTGCAGCAGGTCGGCCTTGATGAGCAGCTCTTCGCGGCGCGTGCCCGATTTGTTCAGGTTCATGGCCGGGTAGATGCGCTTTTCCGCCAGGCGGCGTTCCAGGTGCACTTCGCAGTTGCCGGTGCCCTTGAATTCTTCGTAGATCACCTCATCCATGCGGCTGCCGGTTTCAATCAGCGCCGTGCCGATGATGGTGAGCGAACCGCCTTCTTCGAGGTTGCGCGCCGCGCCGAAGAAACGCTTGGGGCGTTGCAGGGCATTGGCGTCCACGCCGCCGGTCAGCACCTTGCCGGAGGACGGCACCACCGTGTTGTAGGCGCGCGCCAGGCGGGTGATGGAGTCCAGCACAATGACCACATCGCGCTTCATTTCGACCAAGCGCTTGGCCTTTTCGATCACCATTTCAGCGACCTGGACGTGGCGCGTGGCGGGTTCGTCGAAGGTCGAGGCGACCACTTCGCCGCGCACCGTGCGCTGCATTTCCGTCACTTCCTCGGGGCGCTCATCGACCAGCAGCACAATCATGTAAGCGTCGGGGTAGTTGGCCGTGATGGCGTGGGCAATATGCTGCATCATCACGGTCTTGCCCGACTTCGGGCTGGCGACGACCAGCGCGCGCTGGCCCTTGCCGATAGGCGCGAACACATCCAGGATGCGGCCCGTCAGGTTTTCTTCGCTCTTGATGTCGCGTTCCAGGCGCAGCGGCTGATCCGGGTGCAGCGGCGTCAGGTTTTCGAACATGATGCGGTGCTTGAGCACCTCGGGCGGCTGGTCATTGACGCGGTCAACCTTGACCAGGGCGAAATAGCGTTCGCCATCTTTGGGCACGCGGACTTCGCCTTCGATGGAGTCGCCGGTATGCAGGTTGAAGCGCCGGATTTGCGAGGGCGAAATATAGATATCGTCAGGGCTGGCCAAATAGGAGGTATCGGGCGAACGCAGGAAGCCGAAACCATCAGGCAGCACTTCCAGCACGCCATCGCCAAAGATCTGCTCGCCTTGCTTGGCACGGCGCTTCATGATGGCGAACATCAGCTCTTGTTTGCGGAGCCGGTTGGCGTTGTCGATATCCAGGCTCGCGGCCATTTCCAGCAGCTGCGAGACGTGCAGCGCCTTCAGTTCATTCAGGTGCATGAGCGGAGAAAAGAGGGGATGGAAAGAAAGGACTTGTTCGTAAGAGGGTGCTGGCCGGCGAGAGAAGACGCCGAGCGCGTCGGGGCGGGCCATGCGGCCGGCCCCGTGACTGCGAATTACAGCGAGCTTTCGAGGAAAGCGGTCAGCTGGGCTTTCGAGACGGCGCCGACCTTGGTCGCGACGGCTTGGCCATCCTTGAACAGCATCAGCGTCGGGATACCGCGAATGCCATACTTGGCAGCGCTTTCAGGGTTGTCGTCAACGTTCAGCTTGGCGATCGTCAGACGGCCGGCAAAGTCGCGGGCAACATCCTCGAGGATGGGGGCGATCATTTTGCACGGACCACACCAGGCGGCCCAGTAATCAACCAGGACGGGTTGGGATGACTTGAGGACGTCAGCGTCAAAGCTGGCGTCGCTGATGTGCTTGATGGCTTCACTCATGATGGATTCTCTTGGCGGGAAAGACTGGGCTGGGCGCCAAGCCGTTTGGGTTTCCCATGAATAAGGTGATACTGATAGCTGTGAGCATAACACTGTATCGTGCCTTCTGGCAGCCGGTATGGCCCGGAGAGGCGCGCCGAGTGTTGCTGGCGGGCGAACGAGGACAAGTTTGGCATGTAAAAGAGCGCAAGACGCCGACTTTCCTTAAAATGTCTGTTTTTTTCCACAGTAGTCGGAGCAATTGCGTGGCGACACCGCGATATAACGAAGCATCCATCCGCGTCCTGAAAGGACTGGAGCCGGTACGGCAGCGCCCGGGCATGTACACGCGCACCGAGAACCCGCTTCATATCCTCCAGGAAGTCATAGATAACGCAGCCGATGAAGCGCTGGCAGGCTTCGGCAAGCAGATCCAGGTCACCCTGCATCTGGACGGCAGCATCACGGTCGAAGACGACGGGCGCGGCATTCCGGTCGGCATGCACCCCGAGGAGCTGGCGCCGGTGGTCGAGCTAGTGTTTACCCGTCTGCATGCCGGGGGCAAGTTCGATAAGCAGGACGGCGGCGCCTATGCCTTCTCCGGCGGTTTGCACGGAGTTGGCGTGTCGGTCAGCAATGCGCTCTCCACACGGCTGGAAGTGACAGTGTGGCGCGAAGGCGGCGTGCATGGCATCGCCTTTGCCGGCGGCGAACTGATAGAGCCGCTGGCGCCTTGCCCAGCGGCTGGCCGCAAGAAGTCGGGCACCCGGGTCAGGCTCTGGCCTGACAGCAGCTACTTCGACAGCGCCACGATTCCGCTCAATGAACTGACGCACCTGCTGCGCAGCAAAGCCGTTTTGCTGCCAGGGGTGAAGGTCGTGCTCAAGGTGGAAAAAACCGGCGCGGTGACCACCTGGCGCTATGAAAATGGCCTGCATGATTATCTGGCTGAAGCGCTGGATGGCGCAGAGCTGCTGGTGCCTTTTTTCGAGGGCGCCGAATACGCCGGGCCGGATGACGAGCACCATGCCCAGGGCGAGGGCGCCGACTGGGTGGTGGCATGGACGGTGGAAGGCCAGGTGGCGCGGGAATCCTACGTCAACCTGATTCCGACCTCGGCTGGCGGCACGCACGAAGCGGGGCTGCGCGATGGCCTGTTTCAGGCGGTGAAGTCATTTGTGGAGCTGCATGGTTTGCTGCCCAAGGGCATCAAGCTGCTGCCTGAGGATGTCTTCGCCCGCACCAGCTTCGTGCTGTCGGCCAAGGTGCTGGACCCGCAGTTCCAGGGGCAAATCAAGGAGCGCCTGAATAGCCGTGACGCGGTCCGGCTGGTCTCGGGGTTTGTCAAAGGGGCGCTGGATCTCTGGCTCAATTCCAATGTGGAATATGGTCGCAAGCTGGCGGAACTGGCCATCCGCCAGGCGCAGGCGCGTGTGCGTTCCGCGCAGAAGGTGGAAAAACGCAAGAGTTCCGGGGTGGCGGTCTTGCCCGGCAAGCTGACCGATTGCGAGTCCAGCGATGTCTCGCGCACCGAGGTCTTCCTGGTGGAGGGAGACTCGGCCGGCGGGTCGGCCAAAATGGGCCGTGACAAAGCCTTCCAGGCGGTGCTGCCCTTGCGCGGCAAGGTGCTCAACGCCTGGGAAGTCGAGCGTGACCGGCTGTTTGCCAACAATGAAATTCATGACATTTCCGTGGCGGTCGGCGTGGATCCGCACGGCCCGGAAGATGACGCGGATCTTTCCGGCCTGCGCTACGGGCGTATTTGCATTCTGTCGGATGCTGACGTCGATGGCTCGCATATCCAGGTGCTGCTGCTGACCTTGTTCCTGAAGCACTTTCCCCGGCTGGTGGAAGCCGGGCATATCTATGTGGCCCGGCCGCCGCTGTTCCGGGTCGATGTGCCGGCTCAGGGCAAGCGCCCGGCGCGCAAGATTTATTGCCTGGACCAGGGCGAACTCGACGGCCTGCTGGAAAAATTGCGCAAAGAAGGCGTGGGCGCAGACAGCTGGCGCATCAGCCGCTTCAAGGGCCTGGGCGAAATGAGCCCCGAGCACTTGTGGGAGACCACGATGAACCCGGATACCCGGCGCCTGCAGCGTGTGGCCTATGGCCCGCTGGGGCGTGAGGATACCCGGCGCATGTTCAATATGCTGATGGGCAAGGGCGAGGCAGCGCAGCGCCGCAGCTGGATCGAAGATAAAGGCAACCTGGCCGAGCTGGATATATGACTGACGATTTCACGCAAACTTTCGATGGCATGGATGACAACCAGGACCCGGATGGCGATCTGACCCTCGGGCTGTATGCCGAGCAGGCCTACCTGGACTATGCCGTTTCCGTGGTGCGCGGCCGCGCCCTGCCTGAGGTAGGCGATGGGCAGAAGCCGGTGCAGCGGCGCATTTTGTATGCCATGCATGCCATGGGCCTGCAGTCAGGCGCCAAGCCGGTAAAGTCGGCGCGTGTGGTGGGCGATGTGCTGGGTAAATACCACCCGCACGGCGACCAGGCGGCCTATGACGCGCTGGTGCGCATGGCTCAGGATTTCACGCTGCGCTATCCGCTGATCGACGGCCAGGGCAACTTCGGTTCGCGCGACGGCGACAATGCGGCCGCCATGCGTTATACCGAAGCGCGGCTGACGCCGTTTGCGCGACTGCTGCTCGATGAGCTTGACGAAGGCACGGTGGATTTCGGCCCCAATTACGATGGCAGCTATCAGGAACCGCTGATGTTGCCTGCGCGTTTGCCTGTCATGCTGCTCAATGGCGCCTCGGGTATTGCCGTGGGCATGGCGACGGAAATTCCGTCGCACAACCTGGGCGAGGTGGCGCGCGCCAGCGTGGCTTTGCTGAAAAAGCCCAGCCTGACGGACGACGATCTGTATGCGCTGGTGCCTGGCCCGGATTTTGCCGGTGGCGGCCAGATCATTACGCCGCCGGAAGATATTGCGCAGATCTACCGCACGGGGCGCGGCTCCATCAAAGCGCGGGCGCGTTGGCATTATGAGGAAATGGCGCGCGGCCAGTGGCAACTGGTGGTGACGGAATTGCCGCCGGGCACGTCTGGCCAAAAGGTGCTTGAAGAAATCGAGGACCTGACCAACCCCAAACCCAAGACCGGCAAAAAAGCGCTAAGCGCCGAGCAGCAGCAGACCAAGGCCTTGATGCTGAACCTGCTAGATACCGTGCGCGACGAATCCGGCAAGGATGCGCCGGTGCGGCTGGTGTTCGCGCCTAAATCCTCGCGTGTGGACCGCGAGGAATTCGCCACTGCCTTGCTGGCGCGTACCAGCATGGAAGGCAATGTGGCGATCAACCTGGTGTGCATCGGCCTGGACGGCAGGCCGCGCCAGCGTTCGTTGCGTGAAATCCTGACGGAATGGCTGGCGTTCCGCCGTGAAACCGTGATTCGGCGCACGGCATTCCGGCGCGACAAGGTCGCGGACCGCATTCATGTGCTGGAAGGGCGCATGGTGGTGTATCTGGATGTGGATGCGGTGATTCAGACCATCCGCGATTCCGACACGCCGCGCGACGCGCTGATGGCGCGTTTCAAGCTCAGCGAGCGCCAGGCGGATGACATCCTGGAAATGCGCTTGCGCCAGCTGGCGCGCCTGGAAGGTTTCAAGATCGAACAGGAACTGGCCGACAAGCGCCAGGAACTGGAAAAATTGCAGACCTTGCTGGACGATGAAGCCACGCTCAAGCGTGCCATGGTCAAGGAAATCGAGGCGGATACCAAGCTTTACGGCGATGAGCGCCGCACTTTGATCGAAGCTGCACAGCGCGCGGTCATGGAAGCCAAGGTGCTCGATGAGCCGGTGACAGTCATTGTGTCGCAGCAGGGCTGGCTGCGCGCCCGCCAGGGGCATGGCCACGATGCTGGGCAATTTGGCTTCAAGTCGGGCGATGCGCTGTACGGCGCCTTCGAGTGCAGGACGACGGACACTCTGATCGCGCTGAGCGATACCGGCAGGGCTTACACCATTGCTGTTTCTGGTCTGCCTTCGGCGCGCGGCGACGGGGCGCCGGTGACCAGCATGATCGAGCTGGAACCGCGCAGCCGCATCATCCATATGTTTGCCGGCGCGCCCGGCAGCCGCTGGGTGCTGGCCTGCGCCAGCGGCTATGGCTTCCAGATCAAACTGGCGGATGCCACCAGCCGGCAGCGCGCCGGCAAGCACTATGTCACGATCGAAAAGGGCGACAGCCTGCTGGCGCCTGTGCCTTGTTCGCCGGAAGCCTTGTATCTGGCCTTGCTGTCGGAGCAGGAACGTCTGCTGGTGATTGAACTGGCGGAAGTGAAAAAGCTGGCGGCAGGCGGGCGCGGGACCATCCTCATGGGCCTGGACGCCAAGGATAGCCTGGCCCAGATCGTCGCCGCCGGTGAAGGGGGCGTGCGCCTGTCAGGTATCTATCGCAAGAAGGAAGTGGAAGATATCCTCGCGGGCGAAGGCCTGTTGGCGTATCTGGGCAAACGTGCCCGCAAAGGACGCCAGCTCGATGTCCGGCCGCGCCAGCCGCGCCTGTGGGCGGTGGAGGACGAGGAGGGGCTGTAAGCAAACGGGGCCCTTCTTATGCTGCGCCGGCAGGCGCTGCGCGGGGAGAGCCTGATTGCCGGGCCTGAGTCTGGCCGCCGGGCAGGCGGACAGACTAGAATCAGGGATAGGCGGTCGGAGGCGCTAGGAGGCGGTATGCTGCCACGGCGGCTGTATCAAGGCCGCTGCGCCTCCATGCCGCCATAAAGAGAGCTAGCCTGTCATAGCGCCGCCCTGCGTGAGAGTTAACCCGCGTTAGAGCTAACCTGCATTAGAGCTAACCTGCGGGCCATCCTGCATTAAGGCCATCCTGCATTGGAGCCGCCCATGCATGATGGCTCTCTATCAGGGCCGCTCGACATTCAGGCCAACAGACGCCGGGCATCATGCTGCGGCATGCCGTTTCAAGTCTGCCTTGCCCTGCCCGCGCCGGCTGCCGGGCGGCGGGGCGGGTATGGATGATTTCTGTTCATGTCACATCACATCACTGTTATTCCCGCCAATCACGCTTTTTCCGCGGAAGCAGGCCAGAACTTGCTGGATGCCGCGCTGGCAGCCGGCATTGTGCTGCCTTACAGCTGCCGCAACGGGGCCTGTTCCAGTTGCAAGGGGAAGGTGATCAGCGGCGATTTTGAAGCGGGCGGCGCCGTGGCGCAAAGCCTGCCGGCATCGGACATTGCGGCGGGCTATACGCTGTTCTGCCAGGTGACGCCGGCATCGGATATGGTCATTGAATCTCACCAGGTGCGGCTGGCGACGGATATTGAAGTCCGCAAGCTGCCGGTGCGCGTGATGGCCATGGAGCGGCCGGCGGCGGATGTGGCCATTCTGACCTTGCAATTGCCCGCGACTGAAAACTTCCGCTATTACGCAGGCCAGTACGTGGACATCCTGCTGAAGGATGGCATCCGGCGCAGCTATTCGGTGGCCAGCGCGCCGGGGCAGTCCAAGACCTTGGAATTGCACTTGCGCCATGTACCCGGCGGGGTGTTTACCGACCATGTGTTTGGCGCGGGCGCGACCCAAATGCGTGTGAAGGAAATTCTGCGCATCGAAGGGCCGCAAGGGTCATTTTTCCTGCGGGAAGAGGGCGATGAACCTATCGTCATGCTGTGCAGCGGTACCGGTTTCGCGCCAGTGCAGTCGATGGTGGAGCATATGCGAGCCTGCGGTCTGCGGCGTGAAGTCCGCCTGTATTGGGGCGGCCGCAGGCCGGCCGATCTGTATCACGATGCGAAAGCGCGCGAGTGGGCGGAACAGATACCAGGTTTTTCTTATATTCCAGTGGTGTCCGATGCCAGGGCCGAAGACGGCTGGCAGGGGCGGACAGGCTGGGTGCATGCCGCGGTATTGCAGGATCTGCCGGATTTGTCAGGCTGGCAGGTGTATGCCTGTGGCACGCCTGCCATGGTGGAGGCCGCCAGGCGTGATTTTCAGCAACGCGGCGGCTTGCATGAAGCGCATTTCTTTTCGGATGCCTTTACGAATGCCGCCGATCTAGCCGCTTTGCAGGTTTGAGCGGTTTGCCGGCAGCATTGCCGGCGGGCGGGGGGCCATCTAGTGGTTTTTTATGGCTGCGGGATGGCAGCCAGAGCGTTACACTCAGTGATTATCGTCTGAAGGCTGGGGCGATTAGAGTCAAGGCGCGCGCGGGACATCCATAGTGATGCGCGCGCAGCAAGGTTTGCATCCTGGGAAACGGGGGAACAGCATGAGAGTTGTGGTGTTGGGCAGCGGAGTGGTAGGCACTTCCAGCGCCTGGTGGCTGCGTCAGGCAGGCCATGAGGTCGAGGTGCTCGATCGCAGTACGGGGCCTGCACAGGAAACCAGTTTTGCCAATGGCTGCCAGATTTCGGTTTCCTATGCTGAGCCTTGGGCCAATCCGCATGCGCCGCTGAAACTGCTCAAATGGTTGTTCAAGGATGACGCGCCGCTGCTGTTCCGCCCGCAGCTGGATTGGCATCAGTGGCTATGGGGCGCGGCCTTCCTGCGGGAATGCCTGCCTTCGCGCTTGCCGCGCAACATCCGCGCCATGGTGCGGATGGCGGAATACAGCCGCAGCACGCTGCGCGAGCTGCGGCGCGAGCTTGCCATTGAATACGACCATCTCGAACGCGGCATTCTGAATTTCTATCGCAGTCAGGAAGAGTTCGACGACTCCCAGGAAGCGGCGGGCATGATGCGCGACTTTGGCGTGGAGCGCCGTGTGGTCTCCGCCGACGAAGTCGTGCAGATTGAACCGGCGCTGGCGCATAGCCGCCATCTGATCGTCGGGGGGGATTACACCCCCGAGGATGAAAGCGGTGACGTGCACAAGTTCACGGCGGCGCTGGCGCAACGCGCCGAGGCTGCCGGTGTCAACTTCCGTTTCTCGACGCGGATCACGCGTTTACTGTGCGAGCAGGGCCGCATTACCGGTGTGGAAGTTATCGCGCCCGAAGGCCATTACGAGATCGTGCGCGCCGATGCCTTTGTCGTGGCGCTGGGCAGTTTTTCGCCGCAGCTGCTGCGTCCGCTGGGCGTGCGCTGCATGGTGTATCCGGCCAAGGGATATTCCGCCACTTTCCCGGTGACGACGCCGGAACTGGCGCCCACGGCCAGCCTGACCGACAGCGGCCACAAGATCGTGTTCAGCCGCCTGGGCGATAAATTGCGCATGGCAGGAACCGCGGAACTTTCTGGGTATTCGCGTTCTCTAAACAATAAGCGCTGCGAAGCCATGACGCGGGTAGCGCGAGAACTCTTCCCCGATGCGCTGGATTTCGACAATGTGGCGTATTGGACGGGGCTGCGTCCTGCGACCCCTTCCAATGTGCCCTTGATCGGCCGTTCACGCATTGCCAATCTTTATCTCAACACCGGGCACGGCACACTGGGCTGGACCATGGGTGCTGGTTCGGGCCGGGCGCTGGCGGATATCGTATCTGGCCGTCGTCCCGAACCCGAGTTCCCCTTTCTAGGCGTTTAAAGTCAGAGTCATCTATGAGTATCAAACAAGAGTTTTCTGGCCGCTTGTTATCTGGCCGTGTGCTGCAGGCGATGCGTCGCTTGCCCCAGGCGCTGGCGCTGGCATTGGGTGTATCGGGGTCTGCCGTGGCCTGGGCCGCGCCGCAGGAAGTGCAGGTCTGGCACACGCTGACAGGCCGTAATCAGGCTGAATTCGACAAAATTGCCGCCGACTACAACAAGAGCCAGGGCAATGTCCGGGTCGTGTTGCGCAGTTTCAACGGGGAAGAGGATCTGGCGCGGGAAACCGCGATGGCCATCGCGGGCAAGTACGCGCCGCAATTGGTGCAGATCAGCGACCAGCATTCGCCGGAAGTCATTGCCGAACATGCGGCGATTTTGCCCATGCACCAATTGCTGGCGTCTCACCCTATCCGCGATCAGGCTTGGTTCCTGCCGCAGGCCAGCAGCTTCGTGCGTGATGGCCGCGGCCGCCTGCTGGCGTTCCCATGGATGGCGGAAGTGCCGGTGATGTTTTACAACATGGATGCCTACCGCAAAGCGGGGCTGAATCCCGCCCAACCGGCACGCACCTGGCCCGACCTGCAAAATGAGCTGGCTCAGCTCTATGAGCGCACCGATCTGCAATGCGCTTATGCGACAGGCGACCCGCTGACCGTCCACCTGGAAAATCTGGCGCCGGTCAACGGCAAACTGTATGCCACGGCGGATAACGGCTTGGGCCGGGGCAAGCCCAGCCTGAATTTCGATGTGCTCTATATGCGCCATATCTCACTGATGGCGAGCTGGAAGCGCGGCCACCTGATGACCGAGTTCCCCAACGACACAGAAGCCAATCTGGCATTTGCGCGCGGCCGTTGCGGCGTGCTGACCACGGGGTCGGGCGCGCTGGGCGAACTGTTGGCATCCAATACGCTGTCTTTCGGCGTGGCGCCCCTGCCTTACTATGCACAGGTCACGCAACAGCCCGGCAAACCGTTTATCAGCGGCAGCGCATTGTGGGCGCTAAAGGGGCATGAGCGTGGTTCCGATGCTGCGACTGCCGCCTTCCTGGCCTATCTGGCGACCCCGGTGGTGGCTGCCGAGTGGCACCAGAAAACCGGCTATCTGCCGCTGACGCAAGCGGCTTTCCTGGCGGCGGATGTCTCTTTCTATGACCGGATTCCGGGCACGCAGAAGCTGATCGCCTCGCTGGAAAGCGCACCTACCGTGGCCAGCCGGGGGTTCCGTCTGCCGAATTACCCGCAGGTCGCCGTCGTGCTCAATGATGCGCTGACAGCAGCCTTGTCGGGCCAGCGCCCGGCGATGGAAGCCCTGCAAAACGCCGTGCGTCAAAGCAATGCCTTGATGAAGTAAGGTCTTGCGGAGCGTCAGGCTCCGCAAGCGAGGCCGGCTGCAACAGGTCGGTCTGAAACGGGAAGCGTGGTTCAGGCCGGCTTCCCGTTTTTTTATCCCTGGAAAATGTCAGGCGAGCGGGAGAAGAAAAAAATGGATTCGTTGACGCAGGCGGTATTGGGCGGGGCACTGCAGGGCAGTCTGTTGGGGCGTTGGCAGGGGCGCCGGGCGCTGCTGTACGGCGCGGCGCTGGCAACGCTGCCCGACCTGGATGTGTTGGTCCGCTATGCGGATCCGGTGTCGATGATGACCTATCACCGGGGTTTTTCGCATTCCCTGTTTGTGCTGACTGCGCTCGCGGCCGGGCTGACTGCCCTGATACGCTGGCGCTGGCCGCAGGCGCCCTATGGCTGGCGCCGGCTGTTCCTGACCTTGTGGCTGGTGCTGGTCACTCATCCCTTGCTGGATGCGTTTACGGTGTATGGCACGCAGCTATTCTGGCCCTTGCCGCTGGTGCCGGCGAGCTGGTCAGGGGTGTTCATCATTGATCCTGTCTATACCCTGCCTTTGCTGGCCGGGGTCTTGTATGGCTTCTGGCGGGGATGTACGCCAAGCGCCAGGCGGCTGATGGCAGCGGCGCTGATTTTTAGCAGCTTGTATCTCGGTTTTGGCTGCGTCAGCCGGATGGTGGCCGAGCAGCGTGTGACGGCAGAACTGCAGGCGCAGGGGATAGCGGTCACGGCCTTGCGCGGCGTGCCCATGCCGTTCAATACCTTGCTTTGGCGGGTGTTGGCCAAAACACCAGAGGGAGAATATTACGAAGCGGTTAGCAGCCTGTTTGACCGAGCGCCGCCAGAATTGCTGCGCCAGCCGCTGAATCTGGCGCTGGCGCAAGCCTTGGAGGCAGATCCCTTGCATCAGCGTTTGCGCTGGTTCACCGATGATTGGCTGCGTTATGACCAGCAGGGCGATGCGCTGGTTGTGACAGATTTGCGCATGGGGGTGGCAGGCAGCTATACCTTCCGGTTTGAAATGGCCAGGCAGGACGCTCAGGGACAATGGCAGCGTGTCGTGCCCAGCAACTGGAAGGATAAGGAAACGCCCGGAATGGCAGAGCTGGGGCTGCTGTTCCAGCGTATCTGGCGGCAGGATCCGCCGCTGCCATTGCAAGCCTGGATGCAGCGCTTTCTTTAGTTTTTCCGGCGGGCAGAAAAAAAGCCATGTTCGGATTGAACATGGCTTTTCGGGAGGCAGCCTTGTGATCAGGGCTGCCTGCGGGCACCGGCGTGATCTCAGACGCTGACGCTGTCTGCGACGTCCTTGTAGTCGGCGATCTGATCGAAGTTCAGGTACTTGTAGATCTTGTCGCCATTTTCATTGATGACGCCAATATCGGCCATGTACTCTTCCTTCGTCGGGATGCGGCCCAGGCGCGAGCAGATCGCGGCCAGTTCGGCGGAGCCCAGATACACGAAGGTATTCTTGCCCAGACGGTTCGGGAAGTTACGCGTGCTGGTTGACATGACCGTTGCGCCTTCACGCACTTGCGCCTGGTTGCCCATGCACAGCGAGCAGCCCGGCATTTCGGTGCGCGCGCCAGCAGAGCCGAACACGCCGTAGTGGCCTTCTTCGGTCAGCTGGGCGGCATCCATCTTGGTGGGCGGCGCCACCCACAGCTTGACCGGGATATCGCGCTTGCCTTCCAGCAGTTTGGAGGCTGCGCGGAAGTGGCCGATGTTGGTCATGCAGCTGCCGATGAACACTTCGTCGATGGTGGCGCCAGCCACGTCGGACAGCGTCTTGACGTCATCCGGGTCGTTCGGGCACGCCACGATGGGCTCATGGATGTCAGCCAGGTCGATGTCGATGATGGCCGCGTATTCGGCGTCGGCATCCGGTTCCAGCAGCTTGGGGTCGGCCAGCCAGGCTTCCATGGCCTTGATGCGGCGGGCCAGGCTGCGCTCGTCCTTGTAGCCATTGGCGATCATCCACTTCAGCATCACGATGTTGCTGTTGATGTATTCGATGATCGGTTCCTTGTTCAGGCGCACCGTGCAGCCTGCGGCGGAACGTTCGGCGGAAGCGTCGGACAGTTCGAAGGCTTGTTCGACCTTCAGTTCGGGCAGCCCTTCGATTTCCAGGATACGGCCGGAGAAGATGTTCTTCTTGCCTTGCTTGGCAACCGTCAGCATGCCTTGCTTGATGGCATACAGCGGAATGGCGTTGACCAGGTCACGCAGCGTGACGCCGGGCTGCATCTTGCCCTTGAAGCGAACCAGCACGGATTCCGGCATGTCCAGCGGCATGACGCCGGTGGCGGCAGCGAAGGCAACCAGGCCGGAACCGGCGGGGAAGCTGATGCCGATCGGGAAGCGGGTGTGCGAGTCGCCGCCAGTGCCAACCGTATCCGGCAGCAGCATGCGGTTCAGCCAGGAGTGAATCACGCCGTCGCCGGGGCGCAGCGAGATGCCGCCACGGGTGCTGATGAACTCAGGCAGCGTGTGGTGCGTCTTGACGTCCACGGGCTTGGGGTAGGCGGCGGTGTGGCAGAAGGACTGCATCACCAAGTCGGCCGAGAAGCCCAGGCAAGCCAGATCCTTCAGCTCGTCGCGGGTCATGGGGCCGGTGGTGTCCTGGCTGCCCACGGAGGTCATCTTGGGTTCGCAGTAGGTGCCCGGACGCATGCCCTGGCCTTCCGGCAGGCCGCAGGCGCGGCCGACCATCTTCTGCGCCAGCGAGAAACCCTTGCCGCTATCGACTGGGTTTTGCGGCAGACGGAACAGCGTGGAGGGCGGCAGGCCCAGCACTTCGCGTGCCTTGGCGGTCAGGCCGCGGCCGATGATGAGCGGAATGCGGCCGCCAGCGCGGACTTCGTCAAACAGCACATCGGACTTGACCTTGAAATCGGCGATGACTTCGCCGTTCTTCAGAGCCTTGCCGTCATACGGGCGCAGTTCGATGACATCGCCCATTTCCATTTGCGAGACATCGAGTTCGATAGGCAGAGCGCCGGCATCTTCCATGGTGTTGTAGAAGATGGGGGCGATCTTGCCGCCCAGACAGACGCCGCCAAAGCGCTTGTTGGGCACGTAGGGAATATCTTCGCCGGTGAACCACAGCACCGAGTTGGTGGCGGATTTACGCGAGGAGCCGGTACCGACGACGTCACCGACGTAGGCGATCAGGTGGCCCTTTTCTTGCAGCGATTCCAGGAACTTGACGGGGCCAACCTTGCCAGCGTCATCGGGTTCGATGCCGGGGCGGGGGTTCTTGAGCATGGCCAGCGCGTGCAGCGGGATGTCCGGGCGGCTCCAGGCGTCAGGGGCGGGCGACAGATCGTCGGTATTGGTTTCGCCAGTCACCTTGAAAACGGTGATGGTCATGCTTTCCGGCACTTCCGGGCGGCTGGTGAACCATTCGCCATCGGCCCAGCTTTGCATCACGGCCTTGGCATTGGCGTTGCCTTTCTCGGCCTTTTCCTGCACATCGTGGAAGGCATCGAACATCAGCAGGGTTTTCTTCAGGCCTTCGGCCGCCAGCGCGCCAACTTCGGCGTCGTCCAGCAGTTCGATCATAGCGCTGATGTTGTAGCCGCCGAGCATGGTGCCCAGCAGGCGGACCGCGTGGGCGCGGTCGATCAGCGGACACGCTTCGGTGCCGTGGGCGACAGCGGCCAGATAAGAGGCCTTGACCTTGGCGGCATCGTCCACGCCGGCCGGCACGCGGTGCGTGATCAGCTCCAGCAGGAACGCTTCTTCGCCGGCAGGCGGGTTCTTCAGCAATTCGATAAGGCCGGCGGTTTGCTGGGCGGACAGCGGCAGCGGCGGGATGCCCAGGGCGGCGCGCTCGGCGACGTGTTGGCGGTAGGCTTCTAGCATGGTTATTTGCCTGCAAAAAGTGACTTGAAACACTTGCTATTGTAATGGGAAAAGGCTGGGGGCTGCAATAGTCTTATATAAGACATAAGACTGGTTCGCATTTGCTGTGGCGGCGGGCGGGGGGAGTCGGGGCGGGGGCTGGCGCGTTTCCGGGGGAGGTATGACACAATGCGCCGCAGGCCTGCCGGGGCTGCGGCGCCGGTCTGGAAGGCGGCTCAGGGCGGCTTAGTGCGGCTCTGGCCGCGCTGCCAGGCAGGGCCGGAAAAACAGATAGGGAAGGCAGAGAGGAAATC
>NZ_JBQEKA010000052.1:0-21347 GCF_052103615.1 Kerstersia sp.
GTCGCGGCCTACGCGACTCGCCGCCAGGGCAATTATTTTGCTGGCAAGCATGGCCCGTCGCCGACGGTCGATGTCTCGAATACCGCGCCCGGACAGTTCAATCTATGGACCAGCGTGTACCCCGAGATGGAGGGCGCGTCACGCTTTCGGGCTGGCGAGCTGGTGGTTAACAGCAACTATGAGAGCAAATCGTCGCTGCTGAAGGCGCAAATCAACCTGCCTGCCGATCAGGATCTGGAACTGAGCTGGATGCGTTACCACAGCGTGTATGGCGAGCTGATGCCATCGCAATTGATGTGGTTTGGCTATATCGCCCAGACGGATAACAGCGAAGTGACGGCCAATACCTATACCAGCCGCTACCGCTGGCGCCCGGCTGATAATCAGTTTTTCGATGTCGCGGCCAATCTGTGGCATACCAGTACCCGCAGCCAGAATCGCAACTATGGCGACGCTGCCGGCAGCAATAATGTCTGGCAATCGTTCGCGGCTAACAACGAGGAGCGCTACCGGCGCACTGGCGCAGACCTCAGCAACACCACGCGTTTCGAGTTTCTCGGGGAAACGGAGCTGCGCTACGGTGTTTCCCTGCAAAAAGAGCGGGTAGGCAATAGCGACCCTGTTTCCAGCAGCGTCAATAATGGCCGCAGCGGGGAACGTGATGAATACAGCGGCTTTTTCGCCCTGAAGTATCAGCCCGTGCCCAGCGTGACGCTGGATGCAGGCGTGCGGTATGTCCGTTACTCCGCCCAGGATCACAACAGCGCCATGCAGTGCGAACAGGATTGGCATATCGAAAACGATGGTTCCAGTTCGATTACGACCTGCGAGCAAGTGATGGTGGGCAAGGTGCGGCATAGCGGTTCCGCGCCTATCGTCAGCCTGAGCTGGGAGTTTTTGCCAGACTGGCAGATTTACGGCCGCTATGCTGAAGCGTTGCGCATGCCTAGCCTGTTTGAAAGTACTGGCGGTTTTTCTTTCAATACCGTGGTGGGCAGCAACCTGAAGCCGGAACATGCGCGCAACCGCGAGATCGGGCTGAGCTTCGTCCGTGATGGTCTGTTCGGCAGTGATGATGCCTTGCGCCTCAAGTTTTCCTATTTCCGGAATAACACCACGGACTATTTGACGCGGACCATTGCCAATGCCTCGGAAGAGACACTGAACAGCTTCCGCATGCGCAATATCGAAAGCGCCCGTTTTCATGGTTTTGAAGTGTCTGGCTCCTATGACGCGGGGCTTTTCTTTGCCGAGGCTGGCGCCACCCGCTACAACCGGATCGAGACCTGCCATAGCGGCAGCTACCGCCGCGAGCGATGCACGGACTTCGGCATTGCCGCCAGCTATATCAACAACATGATTCCGCCCAACTGGCACGGCAATGCAACGCTGGGGCTGCGCCTGTTCGACCGGCGCCTGACGCTGGGCATGCGGGGCACTTTCATGGGCGAGCGCAATCATTTGCCCGAGTTCGATAACCAGGGCGTTGACAGCGCTTTTGCCCGGCCAGTGCCGTGGCACAAGTACAGGGTGTTCGATCTGTTTGCGTCTTACCGGGTGAACGATCACGTCAGTGTGGATTTCAACATCGACAACCTGACGGACCGCTATTACCTGGATGCGCTGGGCCTGGGGCCGGTACCGGCCCCAGGCCGGACGGCCAGGCTGGGCGCTACCTTGCAATTCTGATTCCACACACGCCGGCGCTGGCGCCGGCAGCGACGACATTTGGCCGGAAGGCCGAGGCTGCCCGCTGGGGCGTGCGGCCAACATATAGGGGATGAGTCATGAAAGACTTAATGCGAAAACTGATTGCGGGGCTGGGGGTTGCCGCGCTACTGGCCGCCTGCGGCGGCGGCAGCGATAGCGGCGGATCAGGGGAAGACGGGGGTGGTAACGGCAGTGTCGCGGAGCGTCCGACAGCCGTGCTCAAGGCGACAGTCGGCACCCGGCAATTGACGGGAGGCGAAACGCTGGGCGCGGCCGACCGTATCGTGCTGGATGCCACGGGCAGCCGCACGCCTAGCGGGAAGCTGTCCTACGCCTGGCGTGTCATTCAGCAGCCGGGCAAGGCCAGCGTTGCCGATGCGACGGCGGGCCAGACGTACTTCGAGCCGGGCTTGGCGGGCGACTATACCCTGGGCCTGACGGTAGATAACGGCAAGGGGTTTGCGTCGCAGCAGATCAGTTTCCAGGTAAAGAGCGACTATCCGGTCGCGGTGGTGGATCGTTTGGAACGGGACATGCCGCTGGGGCAGGTGCAACTGGATGGCCGCAGGAGCCAGCCGCCTTCCGGCGGGGACGCGAACAAGCTGCGCTATGCTTGGAGCCTGACCGCAGTGCCTCCGGCCAGCAAGCTGCGCGAGCTGGCTGAGGATGAACGGAATCAGGCACAGCCGCGCTTTACTGTCGATGCGCCGGGCAAATACGAGGTATCGCTGCTCGTTAGCTACGAAGACAAGGTGAGTCTGGCGCCTGCCGTGCTGACGCTGAATATTCTGCCGCCAGCCGTGCTGCCCAAGGCCGTCATCACGCCTGTGTCCGCCGTGCCGCATGTGCGCGATCAAAAAATCACCTTGAGCGCGAGGGACAGCACACCGGGGAACCGGGGCGGAGCCTTGCAGTACCGCTGGAGCATGAATAACTCAGGGGAGTATTGGCCTGTTCCTGAGATGGAAGGCGCGGCCAGCCAGGAAATGAGCTTCATCCCGCGGGCTGCCGGGCGCTATGTCGTGACCTTGCTGACTTTCGACGGTGTGCAGTCGGCCTATACCGAATATACGATAGCCATCGAACGCCCGGCGGATGCGCCGCCGCGCCAACCGACGGCCTTATTCCTGCATCACTACAATCAAAACACCTTCGAGATCGAGAAAGGCAAGCGGACGGAACTGTATGGCAAGGCTTCCTACGATCTGGACGGTAATAGTTTCGGCTTGAAGTTTGAGTGGACGCTGCTGGAAGAGCCGGCGCCGGGGGCGGCCAAACTCGAATTGACGCAGGGCCGGACGTCCTATTTCACGCCGCGTGAGTACGCCGGGACGGGGCCGGAGCACTATAAGTTCCAGCTGCGGGTGCAAAGTGATGCAGGCGTGTGGTCTGAACCCGTGACGGGCGTGTTCAAGGTGTTGGATGGCGCCAATCGCACGCCGATTGCCCAGGCAGCAGTCACAGCCGGGTCGTCTAACGTCATGGTCGGGACCAAGGTCGTGGTGACCGGCGCCGGAAGCAGCGACCCTGACTCCAACCGCCTGAGCTACCGGTGGACGCTGGTCGATAGGCCCGACGGCAGTCTTGCCGCTTTGGAAAATGCGGACAAAATGCTGGCGTCTTTCACGACAGATAAGCCCGGCCCTTACCGGGTGAAGCTGGTAGTGACGGATAGCAATGGCGCATCCAGCATCGGCGACACGATTCTGCAGATCAATGCCAAGGCGCAGAATTACCCGCCCGAAGTGCGCCCGTACCAGAATAAGCCGTATGACCGGGAACAGCCCTTGCTGATCGAGCCTGCCCGTACTGGCTTGTCTTTCCTGACCCTGCCTGGGCCGTTCAATTATTACCAGGGCTTCGAGTTCACCCCCAATGCGTATGACCCGGACGGAGATACGCTGAGTTACATGTGGAGCCTGGCGCAGGCGCCGGCGGGGTACGACAAGCATAATCTGGGGTTGCGGACGCAGTATTGCCTGACCTCGGGAAGTTTCAACCCCTTTGTTGAATCGGTACAGGTTTGGCTGGACCGCCAGTTGTCCGCACGCGAATGGATGAATTGCCGCGATCTGTCGTTTGCGCCGTCCAAGACGGGGACGTATGACTTGACGCTGCATGTGACGGATGGCGCCGAAACAGTCGGGCCGTTCAAGTTCAGCGTTCAGGCTGCGACGCGTGAAGACTACCCCTCGCTGCTGCTGGAAGATATCTATCTTCAGCATGTCTTTACCGGCAATGACCTGGTGGTGCGCCGCCCCTTCCATATTGATGCCACGCACAACCCGGTCCAACTGTGGTTCCCGGCCAATATTCAGGACAGCATGCCCAGCGCTTTTGGGCTGGATACCTTCCGGGGTGATTTCGTGCTGCATACCTACCGCCTGACGGCGGGCGGCAGCGATTACACCATTACCAATCTCAAGGCGCTGGATGCCGAGGGGAAGGAGAAGGTCAAGTTTGTCGGCCTGGAAGACGGGCAGGTCATACGCAAGGGGGAAACCGTCGAGTTCCAGCTGGTGTGGCAAGTCACGGAGGCGCCCGCGCGCTGCTCGGTCACGGTCGAGCTGAAGGGCAAGGATTTGCACTGGTCCTTTGGGGTCAAGGAAAAGCCGGCGTTTACGTTCGACTATGGCACGCGCGCCGCGAACAGCGTGAACTGCGACAAGCCGTGATGTCACGACGGAGTCAATGGCAGCCTCAATGAGGGCGTAACGGCAGTGGAACCGGGCGGGAAGCATGCTTCCCGCCCGTTGCCGTGAGGGCACCTGTCCGGTCGCCGGGGGGCGGTGATGCCGGTCCGCGGGCCAGCCTCACGTGCCGCCGGGTAGGCCGGGACCCGTGGCCATATCAGGGTTTCTACGGCTGGGGGGCGGGGGAAGTGCTAGAATCTTCTTTCATCTTCATGGCGCCGATTTGCTTGATCTGCTTGCGGGCGCCCGATAAATCCCGCTAAAGAGGTCCATGTGACTCCTTCTTCCGTATCCTCAAACGTCGCCGGCCTCGGGTCGTGCGTGGTTCAGCCTGCATTGCAGCCCTCTGCGGTGCCTGCGGGTTCTGTCGGCGTGGTCCGGGCACAGAAAATCGCTTTCGACGAGCCCCTGCAATTGGTCAGCGGCCAGGTGTTGCCCAGCTATGAGCTGGCCATCGAAACCTATGGCGAACTCAATGCCGACCGTTCCAATGCCGTCCTCATCTGCCATGCGCTGAACGCCTCGCACCATGTGGCGGGCATTAATGCCGACAATCCCAAAGATATCGGCTGGTGGGACAATATGGTTGGCCCGGGCAAGCCGGTGGATACCAACCGCTTCTTTGTCATTGGCATCAATAATCTGGGTTCCTGCTTCGGCTCTACCGGGCCGGCCAGCACCAATCCCGCGACTGGCAAGCCTTGGGGCGCGGCCTTCCCGGTGGTGACGGTCGAAGACTGGGTGCATGCCCAGGCGCGGGTGGCGGATTATCTCGGCATTGAACGCTTTGCCGCTGTCATGGGCGGTTCGCTGGGGGGCATGCAGGCGCTCAGCTGGGCGATTACCTGCCCGGAACGGGTGGCCCACTGCGTGGTCATCGCCAGCACGCCTCGTTTGTCGGCGCAGAACATCGGCTTCAATGAGGTTGCGCGGCGCTCCATCATCACCGATCCGGATTTCCATGGCGGCGACTACTATGCCCATGGCACGGTGCCGGCCCGAGGCCTGTCAGTCGCGCGCATGGTGGGGCATATTACCTATCTGTCGGATGACGACATGGCCGAGAAATTCGGCCGGGTGCAACGCGAGCCCGCCGCCAATGGCGATTACCACTATGGCTACGATGTGGAATTCGAGGTGGAGTCCTACCTGCGCTATCAGGGCGAGAAATTCTCGCGCACTTTCGACGCCAATACCTATTTGCTGATTACCCGTGCGCTGGATTATTTTGATCCGGCGCGCCGCACGGGCGGCGATCTGGCGCGTGCGCTGGCGCCAGCCACGGCAGATTTTCTGCTGGTGTCGTTCACGACCGACTGGCGCTTCCCGCCGGAGCGCTCGCGTGAAATGGTCGGCGCCTTGCTGCAGAATGACCGCTCCGTGACGTACGGGGAAATCAATGCGCCGCATGGTCACGATGCCTTCTTGTTGACGGACTCGCGCTATCACGCGCTGGTGTCCGCGTATTTCGACAGAGTGGCGCAGGCGTGCGGCCTGGGGCAACGCCAGGCGCAGGCAGGAGAGCAGGCATGAGTGAGATTGTCGGTGTCAATGGCATGATCGTGCGCGGCGGCACGGCGCTGCGTCCTGATCTGGCGCGTATCGCCAGCTGGATTGAACCGGGTAGCCGGGTGCTGGACCTGGGCTGCGGGGATGGCACTCTGCTGGCAGAGTTGCGCGACCGCCGCCAGGTGCGCGGGCGGGGCGTGGAGTTGAGCGATCAATGCGTGATTGCCTGCGCCCGGCGTGGCGTGGATGTGATCCAGCAAAACCTGGAAGACGGGCTGGCCTTGTTCGATGACCAGGCCTTTGATACGGTGGTGCTGTCCAAAACCTTGCAGGCCATGCATAACACCGAGCATATCCTCAAGGAAATGGCGCGTGTGGCGCGCTATGGCGTGGTGTCCTTTCCCAACTTCGGCTATTGGCCGCATGGCTGGTCCATTCTGCGCGGCCGTATGCCCGTGACGGGTGAAATGCCTTATCAGTGGTACAACACTCCCAATATCCATCTTTGCACCCTGAGCGATTTTGAGGATCTGGCGCGCCAATGCGGCCTGCATATTCTTGAACGCGCCACCTTTGACCACAATCGCGAAGTACGCTGGCTGTCGAGCTGGCGCAGCACGCTGGCGGTCTATCGTTTCAGTTCGGCCGGCGCCTGAGGCGTGCAGCGGCCGGCGCCAGGAGATTCCCATTCGTATCGCCAGCCTGTTCACCAGCCGCCGTGTCGCTCCCCTGTTCCTGCTCGGCATGGCCAGCGGCCTGCCGCTGGAGTTGACCGGCAATACCTTGCAGGTATGGCTTACCGTCGCGGGCGTGTCACTGCAGGAAATCGGTTTGCTGACTTTGGCGGGCGCGGCCTACACCCTGAAGTTCCTGTGGTCGCCGCTGGTGGACCGTTATGCGCCGCCGGGGCTGGGGCGCCGCCGGGGCTGGATGTTCGTAATGCAGTGGCTGCTGGCGCTGTCTCTGATTGGCATGGGGCTGTTGTCTCCGGGTGAATCGCTGGGGACGCTGGCCTTGCTGGCCGTGATGGTGGCCTTTTTCTCCGCGACGCAGGATATAGCGTTCGATGCCTATCGCGCCGATCTGCTGCAGCCTTATGAGCGTGGCGCAGGCGTGGCCTTGTCGGTGCTGGGCTACCGGCTGGCGAAAGTCGTTTCGGGCGGGCTGGCAGTCGTTGCCGCCGAAAAATGGCTGGGCTGGAATAACGTCTATATCCTGATGGGCGTGGTGATGGCGGCGTTTTCCGCCGTGACCTTGCTGGCGGTGGAACCCGCGCGCGAGGTGCAGGCGCCAGTCTCCTTGCGCGCCGCTATCCTGGAACCTTTCCGCGAGTTCTTCGGGCGCGCGGGCGCCTGGGAAATGGTGCTCTTCATTGTGATCTACAAGCTGGGTGATGCTTTTGCATCGGCGCTGTCGAACACCTTCCTGATCCGGCATGGGCAGTTTGACGCCGAGACGGTGGGCTGGGTCAACAACGTGCTGGGCATCGCCGCGACCGTCGTCGGCGCAGTGGTGGGCGGCGCCTTGCTGGAACGGCTGCGCCTGTACCGGGCGCTGTTGCTGTTCGGCGCGCTGCAGGGTGCTTCCAACCTTGGCTATGCCTTCATCGCCTGGTACCCCGGCGAACTGACGCTGATGGTGCCCATCGTGGCATTCGAAAATATTTGCAGCGGTCTGGGCACGGCGGCTTTTGTCGCCTTGCTGCTGGCGGTTTGCGATGCGCGCTACTCCGCGACGCAGTTCGCGCTGCTATCCGCACTGGCCGCCATTGGCCGCACCTACATCGCCGGCCCCTTGACGCCGCCGCTGGTCGCCTGGCTAGGCTGGGCCGGTTTCTTTCTGGTCTCAGTCGTGATTGCCGTACCGGGCCTCTGGCTGCTCTGGCGCCGCAAGCGGGAAATCGAGCGCATGGACGCCAGCGCGGCGCAGTAACGAGGCAGTAACGGGGCAGTAATGGCGCAGTAATGGCGCACGCCGCGAGTACAAGTGCTGGCGGTGCTCTTCAGGCTGTGACACATGAGGCTGCCGCTATACGGCTGCGGTGCCGCCGCTGCCTCATCAGATTGGTGTCAGGCCGCACACCATAGGCTGGGAGCAGGTCCAAGACAAAAAAACAGCCGCTGGTTTCCAGGAAACCAGCGGCTGTTTTTGCGCCGGGGCGGGTTAGATTTCTTCGTCGGCTTCGTGCGGCTGGCGGACGACCAGCACGTCGCAGGACAGGTTTTCCAGCAAGCTGGCCGCGATGCTGCCGATGGCCGTGCGCAGGATGCCGGTCAGGCCATGGGTGCCAACCGCGACCAGATCGACATGGTTTTTGTAGGCATATTCGGATAGCAGCGAGACGGCATCGCCGATTTCTATCAGGATTTCCGGCCGCGCCCCGTCTTGCAGACCGGCGGTGTCATCCAGGAACTCTTCGCCCGTCTGTTTGGCGGCCTGGCGGAAGCCGTTGATGAGGGTCTGGGTTTGCAGCACGCCAGTGGCGGATGGCAGTTCCAGGGCGTGATAGAGCTTGAATGGCGTGCCGGGCAGCAGACTGACGACGGCATCGACGGCATGGCGTGAGCCTTCCGAGAAATCGGTGGCGATCAGCACGTTGCGGTACGGGTAGCGCGGCCGTTCTTTGACGACCAATACCGGCACCGGAATGTGGCGCACCAGTTTTTCCACTGTGGTGCCCAGCAGCAGGCGGCCCAGGGTTTCGTCACGGGCCACGCCGGCCACGACCAGTTCGGCCTGGGTTTCTTCGGCGACCTGGAGAATGACGTCCAGCGCCTTGCCTTGCTCCACGCGCACTTCGATGTCCACACCGCTTTCCGACAGGTCATCGAGCAGGCGGCGTTCGGCAAGGCTGCGGTGATCCGGCGCGAGTTTGCGCCAGGATGGCGTAATCAGCTGCGCGGTCAGTGACGGTTCGATGACATGCAGGGCGACCAGACGCGCCTGGCGGGCGCGGGCAAGCTGAACGGCGCGATCCAGCGCACGGTCACAGCGCGCGCTAAGGTCGGTAGTCAGAAGGATGGTGCGCTGTGAAGCAGCGTCGGCATGGGGCATGGCATTTGTCTCCGGCATAGGGCCAAGCGGAATACATGGTCTGGACAATATCATGCCGTGGCGTCACGGTTGACGTTTTGACGTGTATCAAGCCCTGGGAAACAATGCCGCAGAAGCGGGCAGAAGGCTGCCAGTAAACCGGCATTGCCAATAAAAAAACGCCCTTGCGGGCGTCGGGGGCGGCAACGGGGCCGCCAGGCTTGCGCCAGCCGGAAGTGCCTCCGTCTGGCGCATTTTGCTCATCCGGCTCAATACAGGCCTTGCTGCAGCATGGCGTCGGCAACCTTGACGAAGCCGGCGATATTGGCGCCATCCAGGTAGTTGACCTTGCCGGTGGTGTCGCTGGTGCCATAACGCACGCAGTTGGCGTGGATGTCATTCATGATGGCTTGCAGGCGCGTATCGACTTCATCGCGGGTCCAGGACAAGCGCATGGCGTTCTGGCTCATTTCCAGGCCCGAGACGGCAACGCCGCCAGCGTTGCTGGCCTTGCCCGGCGCATACAGCACACCGGCCTCAATGAAGGCGTGGGCCGCTTCCAGCGTGGATGGCATGTTGGCGCCTTCGGCCACGCAGCTGACGCCGTTTTTGATGAGCGTGCGGGCGTCTTCGATTTCCAGTTCATTTTGCGTGGCGCATGGCAGCGCCACATCGACCGCAACCCCCCAAGGGCGCTGGCCATCATGGAAGGGCAGGCCGAAGCGTTCGGCATAGACCTTCAAGGGCTGGCGCTCCGCATTTTTGATGTGCATCAGGGCTTGCAGTTTTTCCGGCGTGAAGCCTTCCGCATCGAAAACAAAGCCTTGGGAATCGGAGACCGTCAGCACCTTGGCGCCCAGTTGCATGGCTTTTTCCACGGCATATTGGGCAACGTTGCCCGAACCGGAGACCGCGACACGCAGGCCGTCGAAGGATTTGCCCTGGGATTGCAGCATATGCTGGGCAAAATACACCGTGCCGTAGCCGGTGGCTTCCGGACGGATCAGGCTGCCGCCGAAGCTCAGCCCCTTGCCGGTGAAGACGGCGCCATTCTGGTTGGACAGCTTTTTCATCATGCCGGCCATATAGCCGACTTCGCGGGCGCCCACGCCGATATCGCCAGCCGGCACGTCGGTGTCGGGGCCGATATGGCGGAACAGTTCAATGACCAGAGCCTGGCAGAAACGCATGATTTCCGCATCCGAGCGGCCCTTGGGGTCGAAGTCGGAACCGCCCTTGGCGCCGCCCATGGGCAGCGTTGTCAGCGCGTTTTTGAAGGTTTGCTCGAAGGCCAGGAACTTCAGGATGGACAGGTTCACCGAGGGGTGAAAGCGCATGCCGCCCTTGAAGGGGCCGATGGCCGAACTGTGCTGGATACGGAAACCGCGGTTCACATGCACGGCGCCCTTGTCATCGGTCCAGGAAATGCGGAACTGGATGGCGCGCTCGGGTTCGACCAGGCGTTCCAGCAGGCCTTGCTCGGCGTAGCGGGGGTTGGCTTGCAGGAAGGGCCAGAGACTGGAGGTTACTTCTTGCACGGCTTGCAGGAATTCCGGCTGGTGCGGATCGCGACGGGCGACTTGTGCCAGAAAATCGTCCAGGCTCTTCAAGGTCTTCAAAATACGGGCTCCCTCATGGGTAGGCGCAACAATCTGGTGCGCCAAATGATGCAAAACGGTGCGAGAGACGCATTCTATTACCAAAAATTCCTTTTGCGTGAAGGACTTACGAGAAAATTAAATGGGGACAGATTGAATGGAAATAAGTATTTGAAATAAAAATAGGGACAGTCTTGCGCTTAAGACGGGTGCCAGTTGCAAGACCTCTTGAATATAGCGGAATAGTTCATCATAAACAAAGGCTTGCGATAGCCTGTAGGAGTTTTTCCAGCGGGCGGGTCGAATCAGGGCAGGGCAGTCGGGCGCAGAAAATGAAAAAAGGCGGCAAATTTGCCGCCTTTTTCGCAAGCCCCGGGCTGTACCGCAGGCCAGCTCGGGCAAACAGGAGGAATCATGCCTGTCAGGTCAATGAAAACTCGTAGTCTATGGTCAAAGGAGCATGGTCGGAGAAGCGTTCGTCCTTGTAAATGGATGCGGAACGGGCGCTGGCGGCGATACCGGGCGTCGCAATCTGGTAATCAATACGCCAGCCTACGTTTTTCGCCCAAGCCTGTCCCCTATTACTCCACCAGGTATAGCACTCGTCTGTTGTCTCGGGATGCAAGTGCCGATAGACATCAACGAACCCTTTTTTATCAATGACTTGTGTCATCCATTCGCGTTCTTCGGGCAGGAAGCCGGAGTTCTTGCGGTTACCCTTCCAGTTCTTCAGGTCGATCTCATGGTGGGCGATATTCCAGTCGCCGCAAATAATGAACTCACGGCCATCCGCACGGTTTTCGTGCATGAGGGCATCCAGCCATGCATCGAAATGATCCAGGAAGCGGTACTTGGCCTGTTGCCGCTCGTCGCCGCTGGAGCCGGAAGGCAAATAGGCGCTGATGACACTGAAGCCCGGCCAATCGGCGCGGATGATGCGGCCTTCGCGATCGAACTCGGGGCATTCCATGCCTGCCACGACCTGTTCGGCGGGACGCGCCAGATACAGGCCAACGCCGCTATATCCTTTTTTCTCGGCCGCATGGAAGTGGCCGGTATAACCCGAGGGGTTGCGCAGCTCGTCGGTAATATCGGTTTCCTGCGCTTTGATTTCCTGCAGACAGACGATATCGGCGCTGTGCTGGGCAAGCCAGTCGGGCAGGCCTTTGCGGAAAGCGGAGCGTATGCCGTTCAGGTTGAGCGAAGTGATGCGTAGCAAGCCGGTATCCTTTTTAGCGATAAAGAGAGGAAACCGGCAGTGCGGCAGGTTCTGCCGCAGAGGCATGGCCGGCTTCCTGAGGCCTGGCTGGCGCCGCTGCCGTTTGCATGGCGGGGCGCTTGCCTGGGCGGGCATGAGGTCTGGATAGGCAATTTAACCGATGTTCTTGCCTGGGTGTGCCGCGGGCTGGCGGAAAACCAGGGCCGGAGATCCTGCGCATCTTGGGCAGGCAGCGCCAGCATGATGGGTAAATAAGGGATAATTGCTGTTTTCATCGCCTATCGCCGGTTTTTCTATCATGAGCACGACATTCCGCACTGATTTCGTCCGTTTCGCCCTGGAAGAGGGGGTTCTGCGCTTTGGCAGCTTTGTCACGAAATCGGGACGGGTCAGCCCATACTTCTTCAATGCGGGTCTGTTCAATACCGGCCGCAGTGTGGGTCGTCTGGCCGACTTCTATGCGCAAGCGCTGGAAACCGCCGGTTTGCAGTACGACATGCTGTTCGGCCCGGCCTATAAGGGGATTCCGCTGGCAACGGCAACGTCGGTGGCACTGGCCAGCCGCGCGGCGGGCCGCGGCAGCGATCTGGACGTGCCGTTTGCCTATAACCGCAAGGAAGCCAAAGACCACGGGGAGGGCGGGGTGCTGGTTGGCGCGCCGCTGGCAGGCAAAGTCGTGATTATTGATGATGTCATTACGGCAGGAACCTCTGTGCGCGAGTCCGTTGCCATGATCCGGGACGCCGGCGCCGAGCCGGGCGCGGTACTGATTGCCATGGACCGCATGGAGCGCGCCGGCAGCGACGATGCCCTGGCGCCGTACTCCGCCGTGGAAGAAGTGCAACAGCGCTATGGCCTGCCGGTCATCAGCATCGCTTCTTTGGAAGATATTCTGTCGGTATTGGCTGAACGCGGTGAAATGGAAGCTTATCGTGCCGATGTGCTGGCATATCGCGCGCGTTACGGTGTGACGATCTAAGTTTCCTGCGGCCAGCCCGCGCAGGATTCAAGCGGCCCGTCCTGAGTGATGGGCCGTTTTTTTTGCCTGCTCGCGGCCATGCGCCGGGGCAGCCGCGGCGTCTGGGATAATCTTCAACATATAATTGAGACTGATTTCCATTCTTTTGGCCTGCGCGCCAGGAGCTTGCCGTGCCCACGCCCGATCTTTCCCTGCAGTCTTTGTACCGTGACCACCATCAATGGCTGGTGACCTTGCTGAGGCGCAAGCTGGGAGGGAATGTGGACAATGCGGCGGATCTGGCGCAGGACACCTTCGAGCGGATGTTGCGCGGGCCAGCGCCGGCCCTGCAGCAAATCAAAGAACCGCGCGCTTATCTCAGGACCGTGGCCAGCCGCCTGGCAGCGCAGTATTTCCGCCGTCAGGCGCTGGAACAGGCTTATATGGAAGCCCTGGCTGCGCAGTCGGAAGTCTGCGCGCCGTCCGTGGAAGAACAGGCGCTGGTGCTGGAGGCACTGGCGCAAGTGGGCCGCGTTCTGGATGGTTTGCCCGAGCGCACGCGCGCCATCTTTCTGTTGTCCCAGCTGGATGGCCTGAGTTACCCGCAGATCGCAGCCGATATGGGGCTGAGCATCAATGTGGTGCAGAAAGCCATGTCGCAGGCATTGCGGCATTGCTATATGGCTGTCTATGGCTGAGCGCAAATTATTCGACGCGCATGACGAGCGCCATGAGATACCGGCTGCTGTGCCGGATGCCGTGCTGGATCAGGCGATTCACTGGGTCATGCTGATGCAGTCCGGCACGGCCGGCGAGCGTGAGCGCGAAGCCTGTAGGCGCTGGCGTGCCCAGCACGATGACCATGAACTGGCCTGGCAGCGGCTCGCCGGGCTGTGCGGCGATGTGCAGCGCGGCACCGCCGGGACGCCCGCGCCGCTGGCCCGCCGCGTGCTGGCCAGCGGCGCTCGGGTGAGCGGGCGGCGCAAGGCGGTCAAGCTGATGCTGGGCACGGCTGGCGCCGGTGTGTTGTCCTGGGCCGCAGTGCGGCACCTGGACCTGGGCGTCACGACGCTGATGGCGGATTACAGCACCGGCGTGGGCGGTCGCGAACGCATTTTGCTGCCGGATGGCAGCCAGCTGGTGCTCAATACGGATAGCGCGGTTGCCATAGACTTCAATGCGCAGCAGCGCGTTTTGCAACTGCTGCGGGGCGAGCTGCTGCTGGAAACCGCCAGCGATGCCCAGGCCAGGCCCATGCTGGTCAATGCCGGCGATATGGCCATCCGGCCCTTGGGCACACGTTTTGCCGTACGTCGTTTCAGCGCGGCCGATGTGCGTGTCGCGGTGCGGGAAGGGGCGGTGGAATTGCGTCATCGCCAATTGCCCGGGCAGCAGCTGGTGCAAGCTGGCGAACAGGGCGCTAGCGGCAAGGCAGGCTGGGTGGCCAAGCGCCGCCTGGAAGATATCTGCGATTCCTGGGAACGAGGCATGCTGGTGGTGGAGCGTATGCCGCTGGGGGCGTTTGTGGACGAACTGAGCCGCTACCGCCATGGGGTGCTGCGCTGTGATCCGGCGGTCGCGGCCTTGCAGATATCCGGCGCGTTTCCGCTCGCCGATACGGATGCGGTGCTGGCAGCCGTCACGGCAGTCCTGCCGATATCGGTGCGCCGCATTACGCCTTATTGGGTCACGCTGGCCGCTGCCTGAGCGCAGCCGTCCGGGCCAGCGGTTGCAGGGAGCAGGCCTTGCCAATTCCTGTCTCCTGGCCTGTCTCCTGGCCTGGCGCCTGGGCTGGCGTTTTTCCGGGCTGGCCTTGCAGCGGCAGCCGCCGGATATCAGCGGCAAACACAGCCTGTATGACTGGGCCGGGACGGCCCATGGCGTTCTGCGGCCGGCGCCGATCTCCTGACTGAGATTGCAGTCAGGATTCATTCTTGTTTGTAACTCTGTGTAAATAACCGGCAGGTTTTCCTCTTTCGCGCATCAAGCAGAACAGAAGCGGCCATGTCTGGCTGCCAGATTGCGACACATTTTGGGAATACGCGGGTATGGCGCAGAAAATATTGCCACCGGTGCTGGCGCGGGCAGCCCTGTGGGCAGCCTTGATGCCGGCAGCAAGCCTGCTTGGGCAGACGGCGGCGCACGCGCAGGAAACGGCGGATAGCCGTCATGAACTGCGGCGTTACAACATTGAAGCCGGGACGCTGGACCAGGTGCTGGGGCGCTTCGGGCGCGATAGCGGCGTTCTTGTGGCGATAGATCCGGCCTTGACGGCGGGCCTGCAAAGCCAGGGCCTGAACGGCAGTTTCGGTGAACGGGCCGCGCTGGAAACACTGCTGGCCGGCAGCGGGCTGGAAGCCGTGGCGGCGCCCCAGGGGGGCTACCGCCTGCAACGCGTGCCAGTCGCGCGGGAAGCGGGCGTATCGGCGCTGGCGCCGGTGCTGGTGACGGCCGAGCTGGACCGCGCGGCGGCGGTTTATGAAACGCCGGGGTCGGTGGCTGTGGTCACGCGTGAGCAGATGGACCGGATTCCGGCCCGCAGCATCGGTGATGTGCTGGCGGATGTGCCGGGGGTGTATTCGGTCGGGTCACGGCAAGGCGGCGGGCTGTCGGTCAATATCCGTGGCATGCAGGATTTTGGACGCGTCAACGTCATGATCGACGGCGCCCGCCAGAATTATCAGCAAAGCGGCCATGGCAGCAACGGTTCAGCCTATATCGACCCGGAATTATTGGCGGGCGTGGATATTTCCAAAGGCCCCAGCTCCACCACCGGCGGCGCGGCCGTCATCGGCGGCGTGGTCAACTTCCGCACGCTGGAAGCCAGTGACCTGATGGCGCCAGATGAAAACTATGGCGGCCAGATCACCACGACTGCGGGCAGCAATGCCTTTCATTTTTCCGGTAGCGCGGCAGTGGCGGCGCGGCTGGGCGAAGATGTGGATCTGATCGCGGCGGTCAGCCGCCGCAAGCTGGGCAGTTTTGAACCGGGCAAGCATGGCGGCCTGGCGGACGACGCCTATTCCAACCTGATCTGGTCTGGCTATATCCTGTCCCAGGAATACTGGTCGGGCCTGGCAAAACTGGGCTGGCAGATCACGCCGGACCACCATCTGAAACTGAGTTATCTGGGCTTCGATTCCCGCCGCGACCTCAGCCGCGAAAGCAATGCGAATAGCCAGGTGCGGCGCGATACGCTGATCGCCAATTACCGCTGGACGCCAGACAGCCCGCATATCGACCTGGATGCCGCGCTGTATTACACCCGTACCCGGAATTCGGAGCAGCGCGAAGGCAGCGAGCAACTCGGTTATGGCCCGTATCAGGTGCGCTACCAGACCAGCACGGTAGGCGGTTCCCTGGAAAACCGGGCGCGCTACGAGCTGGGGCAGTATGCGCTGTCATGGCGCTTGGGCAGCGAGTTCTTCCATGACTGGACCGACCCGCAGGCGCAAAGCAGCGACACCTCGCTGACCGGCCAGCAGAACTACAACTCGGTCTGGTTCACGGGCAGCACGCCGGAAGGCAAGCGCACGGTGGCCAGCCTGTTCAGCGAAGCCACCCTGTCGTATCAGGAATGGCTGGAGCTGACGGCCGGGCTGCGGTATGACTGGTACGGCCTGGAAGGCAACGGCAAAATCATGACCGGGGCCATTGCCAACCAGCCTGGGGTGCGTCCGGGCACCACGTATGTCTGGACCGCCTTTGATGTGAACCGGCATGCCAGTGCGGTTTCGCCGCGTGTTTCGGCCGCGCTCAAGCCTTGGGAGCCGCTGCAATTCTTCGCCAGCTTCGGTAAGGGCATGCGTCCGCCCGCGATTACCGAAACGCTGATCGGCGGCGCCCACCCGGGCAATATGATGCTGTATTACCCGAATCCGGGCCTGCTGGAAGAGCGCGCGACGAATTGGGAGTTGGGCAGCAACCTGATTCTGCATGACCTGATTGCGCCGAATGACAGCTTCAAGATGAAGGCGGCCTGGTTTGAAAACAAGGTGCGCAATTACATGGCCATGGCCGTGGTGAAGTCGCCGGACGGCCAGTCCGGTGAGGGGACTTTCGCGCCCCGCGCCTATGTCAATCTGGATGATCCGTTCCGCTCGCGCGGCCTGGAGCTGCAGGCCGATTACGACGCTGGCGTGGTGTTTGCCGGTGTTTCCTACACGCATATGCTGGTGTACCCCGGCGATGGCGGCTACAACCCGTTCCCGCTGGGCAGCCTGGTGGGCGAAAGCAGTACGACGCTGGGCAAGCCTGGCGACGGCAACATCGGCTACATGCTGCCGCCACGCAAGATGGCCGCGCTGACGCTGGGCACGCGCCTGTTCGAGCGCCGCCTGACACTGGGCGGCCGGGTGCGCTGGCGTTCGCCGCAGCGCTATCAGCTGTCCGATCAGTTTCAGGAAATCAGCGTTGCCAATGTGGCCAATGCGCAGTTGGTGGATTTGTGGGCCAGCTATGAATTCAGCAAGGCGCTGACGCTGCGGCTGGCCGTGGATAACCTCACCGACCGCAATTACTCCGAGATGAGCGGCGGTTCCTATTTCCTTGCGCCTGGCCGGACGGTCAGCGGCACGCTTGCCGTGCGCTTCTGAGCGCCGCTCATGCGCCTGGTTAAGCATACGGTAACGCCTCTGGCCGTGCGCGCGTCATTCATGCGCGGTTTGCGCGCCGTATGCCCAGCCGTCATGAAACGTTCATTCCCTTCTTTTTCCCGCGAGACCGATCTGATGCCGCGACTTTCCCTACTGAGTGCTGTTCTCCTGCCCCTGTTGGCCGTGGCCGGCGCGGCGCATGGCAATGCCAACCCGCCCGTGAGCGTGACGCATCTGACGTCGTTTCATTCGTCGGGCGAGAATACGACCACTGGCGAGAATCCCAAGGGCTGGCCGGCCGTGGCCTATCCGTCCGCTCCGCCGGTATTGAGCCTGGACCCGGTACGCAAACGCAGTTATCTGTTCGGGGGCTTCAAGGGCATGGGCCCGTTGCGCGCTCTCAGCGGGGAAATCCGGGAAACCATGTTCACTGCGCCGGGTTTGTACTGGCTGCAGCCGTCCCCCGGCCTGTATGAACGGCTGGAGATGGAGGCCGAGCGGCTGTATGGCCTGATTCCCGGCACGCCGGTGCGCGCGCCGGATGGCATGAGTCTGTATGGCGTCATGACCAGCGTGAAAGGCGAGGCGTATGCCGATCAGCCGGATCTGCTCGATGCCGACGGTAATGTGACGACCGGCTATGTGCTGAATTTCAGCAAAGGCGTGGGCAAAGGCATTGTGTTTCAGGCCGATTATGACGGCACGCATCTGCGCGCTGTTGCGTCCACGGTTGGACAGCTCTATACGCCCAACGGCGCGCTGGTCATGGATGCCGCGGGCAACCTCTATGGCGTGGATAAAGGCCCCAAAGGCCAGGGACGCATCTTTACCGTGAAGGCCGACGGCAGTTTTGGCGTGGTGCACGAATTCAGCGCGGGTCCGGATGGCCGGCGCCAGGTGGCCAACGACCTGACGCTGGGCAGCGATGGCCTGCTGTATGGCATTACAGGCTATGACCGCGGCATGCCGTTCGACGCAGGCACGCTGACGGCGCCGGAGACGCCTGTCGGTTCCTTGTACCGCATCGACCCGGCACAGCCTGCTTCTTTTACGGTGCTGCATACGTTCACGCTGGCTGAGGGTGAAATCAATGTCGAGGACAATGTCACCAGCCATAGCCACCGGGAATATCCGTCGCGCCAGCCGACACAATCGCTGTTTGGCAAACAGGTTTTCAGTAGCTATGACGAAACCAGTGTTGGCTTGTCATCGCTCGTGGAAGGGCCGGATGGATGGCTCTACGGCACGACATCCGTGTCGCAGTGCCAGCTGTATTCGCCTGCGCTGATTCCTGCCGGCACCTACACCGTCGTCAATGCCGCCGCGCCATTGTGCGGCCGCGCGCATAACGGGACGCGACAGTACGGCAAGCTGAGCTATCCCTACTATGACGGCCCGCTGCCGCATGGCGCCATTTACCGTGTCCGCAAGGATGGCAGCGCCTTTGAATTGCTGCACCGTTTCAGCGGCGCGGACGGCAGCACGCCGCGCGGCAGTCTGGCGGTTGGGCAGGATGGCGCTATCTATGGCACGACCGCCAGCGGCGGCGCCAACCGCCACTGGAGTTTCTCGTATGCCGCTGACGGGCAGTTGCGCCTGGACCGCCAGCCGACTTGCGACGACTTTGGCCTGAGTTCGCTGCGCCAGCGTTGCCTGGAAGCCGGGGCGGAAAACTATGTGTCATTGCAGCAAAGCGGGCAGGCGGTCAGCAATGGCGTGCTGTACCGCATTGTGCCGGCGCGTATCGGCACGGAAGCCGGGCCTTTTGAATTGCTGCACTCCTTCAAGCACAACGTGGAAGGCTATCACCCCCTGGGTGTTAAAGCGGCAGGGGATGGCCGCCTGTATGGCGTAACCGGCTTGGGCGGTCAGGGCTATATGTCCAGCAATGGCATCAAGTTTCTGGCGGACGACAAAGGGGCGGTCTTCACTGTGGACTTGAAGGGCGACACGCCTTCCGGCGCCGTGACGCTGGTGGCGGCGCCCGGGCAGGTGGCCGTGGGCCAGAAGGCGGAACTGACCTGGACCAGCTTCCAGGCCCAGGATTGCCAGGCTTCGTCTTCGGACGGCAGCTGGAGCGGGCCGGTGGAGGCGCAGGGCAGCATAGACCTGGAAAAAGCCGCAGGCACCTATCGCTACCGTCTGAGCTGCACCGACAGCGTCAAGCTGACGGAAGTGTCGGCGACGGCAGTGCTGTACGTCGATACCTCCGCCAATGTGGATGACGGCAACACCGTGGAATATGGCAATGGCGGCGCGGGCGGCATGCCGCTGGGCCTGTTGGCGCTATTGCCCGCGGCATGGGCCTGGCGCCGTCAGCGCCAGACACACTGAATTCAAACTTTCTATGTGATCCGTCTCGAGGAGAGGACATGAGCTATCGCATTTCAGCGCGCCAGACCGCGCGCTTGGCCGGCGGCGCAGCCGGGCTTCTGATCGCCCTGGGCGTTTCCGCCCAGGAGCAGGCGATCCAGCCGCACGCTATCGTCGTTTTCAGCGGCGTCGGGGTCGGGGGCGCAGCGGATCCTGGCGACAAGCCGGGCCGCTGGATGCGGACGACGCCTACGCTGGGCCCTGATGGCAAGTTGCATGGCATGACGGCAGGATCCAGTTTCTTCAAGGATAGCCGCTGGTTCAGTGTCGCTGCCGATGGGCAGGGCTATACCGTCAGGCAGCCGGGCGATGCGGTCGCGACCATCGCCGGGCCGCTGATCAGCGTGGGCCAGGGCAGCAGCGGCAAGCTGTTTGGCAGCACGGGAACCGTCGCATTCCAGATGGCGCCGGGACAGGAAGCCGTTGCCTTGACGCCCGCTGCGCCGGATGGCAGCCCATTGAAGATCTCCGCCATGCTGCCCGCCATGGCGGCAGGAACGGATGGCGCGATCTTCCTTAGCGCCCGCACTGGCAGCGCCAATCCCCAGGTATGGCGCCGTCTGGCGGATGGCGGCTTTGAACTGCTGGCGGATTTTGGCCGGGCGGAGCACGTGGTCAGCAAGCAAGTCCTGCCTGGCGTCTCACTGGTGGATAAATACCTCAAGGGCAACAATACGGTGGCCTTGCTCTGGAGTGAGTCCGACCAGGCGCTGTATGGCGTCACGGAAGATGCCGCCTACGATGGCAAGAGCGGTGATGCGCAGACGGTGCCGGGGGACATTCCGGTAGGGACGATTTACCGGATCAAGGCAGCCGAGTTCAAGACCGATGGCAGCAGCCCTATCGAATTGCTGCACACCTTTGCGGGCCGCCGCGACGGTGCCGCCAAGACGCTGTCCTACCGCGCGCCAGCGCTGGTGGAAGTGGGCGAGTGGCTGTATGGCACGACGACAGCGGCCACGCGGGTAGGCAATCCCAACGATAAGCAGGATGGCCGTATCTGGCGGATGCGCAAGGATTGCATCAGCACGGCAGCCAGCAGTTGCCTGGAAATCGTGTACCGCTTCGATACCGCAGGCGCCCTGACGGCAGCCAATGGCGGCGCTTTGCCGCTGGGGCCGCTGGTGTATGCGGCGGACGGTAATGTGTACGGGACGACGTTCCGCGGCGGCAAGGATGCCACCAGCGAAAAGAATGGCCAGGGCACGCTGTTCCGTATTGCGAATCCAAAGGCGGAAAATCTGAACGATGTTGAATTCGCGCAGATTCATGCCTTCGATGCGGTGGCCATGGGCAGCGCGCCTAGCGGCCTGGCCCTGGCGACCAAAGCCAATGGCAAGCAGACCATTGTGGGCGTGACCGAGTTTGGCGGCACGGCGTCGGATACCTACAGCGCCGCGGACAACAGCAGCTCCGGTTTCGGTACGATTTTTGCCTTTGACGTTGCGTTGCCTGCCGCGGCCATTACCCGCTTTGAGGCCGCCGGCGGCCAGAGCGCCAAGGTGGAAGAGGGAAGCAAAGTGACGCTTTCCTGGGCCACATCTGGTGCTTCCGTTTGCGAAGCTGGCGGCGACTGGAGCGGTGCGCAACAGGCTGAGGGTAGCGCGGAAGTCGGGCCGCTGGCCTATCGTGCCGACCCCTACCGCTACACGCTGATTT